>NZ_CDSBKL010000409.1:0-3512 GCF_977115555.1 Aquiflexum sp. | reverse complement strand
GATTTAACCCGAATTATGCATTAGAATATGTAAAAGGTAGGCTTAGGTTGGAGATTTGAGAGAATATTCCATCCATCCAAGGCCTTCGTTTATTGGGTAAAGAGATTTTGAGGACTTTTTTATTGGCATGTGAAGCAGTCCATGCTCCTAATGCAAAGCAATAGGATCTAAGTGTGCCCAAGGTTGCCCGGTTGTGATGGTTGAGTGCAAAATGTCGGAACAGACTCATCAGATTATAGGCCACCATGATGAATCTAAAGGATGCTTCGGTTGCCCAGAAGTCCTGTAGGCAGAAGTTTTCCAAACCAAAATCATATTTTAGTTCCTTTATTCTGTTTTCACAGTCTGCCCTGCTGTTGTACATGTTCCATATCTGATCTAGGGGCAGATCCAGGTTGGTTACATAGCAGCTGTATCGATAGCCCGGCTCGTCTTCAAAGAGCATTTTACCTGCGGCGTTTGGCCTGATATCGATTTGCTTTTTGACCAGGATATATCTTCTGGGCTTTCCGTTTTCATGGCTAAACTTCATCTCACTGAGTTCGATGCCTTTGGTCAATCTGACCCAGTCTTTGATAGCCCAGACTTGACTTTTTACATTGGGATACATTCTCACGGCCATGATGTAATTGAGTTCCTGTTCTTCCAGATAGGACATCAGTTCTTCGGTATAAAACCCACTGTCTGCACGAACAAGACCGATTTTCTTGTCTTTGAGTACCTCCTTGAAGGTTTCTTCCATAAACTCCTTGCAACTGCTGCTGGCAGCCGTATCTCCCGGACGCAGCCAAGCATTAGCCACCATGCGGGTCTGCTCCACAAAAGCCATCAAAGGGTGGTGAGAATTCCTGCCGCGTTTGTTGGGATTGTATCCTTTGGCACTGCCTTGCTGATCTCCGTAGCGAGTGATGACCGTACTGTCAAAGTCTACCGTGAGGCTCCCGATATTCATCTGATCAAAAAACCAGTGCTGTAACCCGGGGAAAATCTCCGTGTTGAGTGCCTGGGAAAACTTTCCGAAAAATCGGCTGTAGGTGCTCTGGGACGGCATAGCGTCCCAACCGAATATGGATTGAAGAACCTGATCATAACGCAACCAGTCACAATGAATGTAACGGCTCGCTCCCGTCCAGATGCCGAGCCAGAAAGATTCCACGATCTGCTTTGGATCGTATCCCCTGTTTGATCCCGGTTGAGGAAGATTAAGCTGTTCCAACTTTTCCCGAATCCCTACCTGATCAATAAATCGCTTCATCATACTCATCCCCCCAAATGGGGTGACTGGCTTAGAGCTATATTCAATTGGAAGGTTTACCATTTTGGTGATATGCTTCATACTCCTAAAAAAGACTTTAAACCAAAATTTAACCACTTTTCAACTAAATGCGAAATCCTATTGCATAATCACGGTTAAATAAAGTCGATGCTCTGAATTTAATCCCACCATTCCTTAGGGAAAGGATTTCCATACAATTTAGGATACAATAGGTGGGATATTGTTTGAAATTCCATTAATTTAATCCGGAGATATGATTTCAAATGGTTTCAAGAATACTGGGTTTCTTCTGCTTTATTTTATTTTTTTATTCCTGTAGTCCGGATCTTCCCGAGGAAGTTCAGGTAGCCTATGAGGAATTACCTGAATCTGTTGATTTCAATATCCATGTAAAGCCGATTTTGTCGGATAAATGCTTTGCCTGTCACGGGCCTGATCTGGCAGCACAAAAAGCAGGGTTGAGTTTGCATACTCCTGAAATGGCTTTTGCAGGGCTAAAAGACTCTCCCGGCAAAGTCGCCATCAAAGCGGGCAGTCTCCGAAACAGTGAGCTTTTTCACAGGATCATCTCCGAAGATCCGGAATATCGGATGCCTTCCCAAGAATCAAATCTTACCTTAACCCCAAGAGAAAAGGCTATCTTGATCAAATGGATTGAGGATGGGGCTGAATACAAAAAACATTGGGCCTTTATTCCTCCCCAAAAACAGGAACCTCCAAAAGTCAAGAATCAATCATGGATCAAAAATCCCATTGACCATTTTGTCTTAAACAAACTCGAACAGGAAGGAATCAAACCATCTACTGAGGCGGATAAGGAAACACTCCTGAGAAGATTAAGCCTCGATTTGACCGGCCTGCCACCAAGCCTTGCTGAGATAGATGCTTTTCTGGCAGACCAATCAGATGACGCCTATGAAAAGCAGGTTGACAGGTTGCTCAATTCGGAGCATTATGGAGAAAAGATGGCCATGCATTGGATGGATATTGCACGATTTGCCGATACCCATGGCTACACTGTAGATCGGTATCGGGATGCATCGCCCTATAGGGATTGGGTAATCAGGGCTTTTAACCAAAATCTTCCCTATGACCAATTTATCACCCATCAGTTGGCAGGAGACCTTCTTCCCAATCCGACAAAAGAACAGTTGATTGCGACGGCATTCAATAGGATTCATCCGCAGAATATGGAAGGTGGAATTGTGGAAGAGGAATTTCGGGTAGAATATGTGGTGGACCGAACTAGTACCATGGGGCAGGCTTTTATGGCTTTGACATTGGGTTGTGCGCGATGTCATGACCATAAATACGATCCCATTTCCCAAAAGAATTTCTTTGAAATGAGCAGCTTTTTTAATCAGGTAGATGAGGCAGGGCAGATTTCATGGGATGATGCCATGCCGGTGCCGACGATGCTTTTAACCGATCAAAAGAAAGATGAAATGCTTTCATATATGCTTTCCCAAAAAAACAGGGAGGAAGAGGAGCTGAAAATAGTTGCAGAGAAAGAAGAAGAGGCATTTCAGGCTTGGCTGACATCCAAAGACTTTCAAAAAATTGCCAAACTGGATTTTCCGGTCAGTCGTACTGCTTTCTATTCCTTTGACCAATACTCTATTCAAAACCAACTTAATCCTTCCCAAAAAGGAACAATGGAAAGCAGTGAGGTCAAAAACCAGAAACCTGTCTATGTAGATGGCTTTAGAGGAAAGGGGATAAAACTCAACGGAGATGCTTGGTTGGATTTGGGTGGTTCAGGGATATTTTCGAAAAGCGAACCTTTTTCTGTAAGTATTTGGATTTCTGTTCCAAAGACTTTGACAGACGGAGCGATTTTCCACAAGGGTTCAGGCGCAGTGCTTTATAACTGGCGCGGGTATCACCTCAGTCTCAAAAACAACCGCTTGGAATTGCTTATGGCGCACACCGCTCCCTACAATGCCATCACCAAAGTCACCGAACAGAACATTCCCCGTGACCAATGGATCAATCTGGTCATGACTTATGACGGTTCTTCCAAAGCAAATGGACTTAAAGTTTTTCTTGACGGGCAGGAAATGGCAACTAAAACTACACATGACAACCTGTACAAAGACATCCTTTTTCAAGGCGGACAGCCTGGCTTGCAGGTTGGGGCAGTGTGGCGGGGTAAAGGCCTCAAAGACGCTTTGGTAGATGAAGTCAGTGTTTATGACAAAGAGCTTTCACCTTTGGAGGTCTTGCAGATTGCCAA
>NZ_CDSBKL010000408.1:0-3534 GCF_977115555.1 Aquiflexum sp. | reverse complement strand
TATTTTTTTTAATAAATCGGTTTAGCAAATAAATTTATCTATTGCTTCAAATAAAAATGGAAAGCAAATAGTTTTTCAGGAGTTATTCCTTAACATGAATTATTTAGTTATTTCATTCGTTGCCAATGATTTACAAATTAATACTCTCCGCGAATTGGAGGTCGGAATCCCCATCAAAAATTATTTTTACATACCTTCTAAGAAAATTTAGAAAAGCAGATCAGTAAAAGCAAAATCTCCCTGAAGTCTGAAAAGAATAAAGCCAAAAAAAAACCGCCCGAGGGCGGTTTTTTAATTTATTTGATAAATAACATTTCTCTATACTTGACTAATGGCCACAATTCGTCATCGACCACAAGTTCTAGCTTATCAACTGCATATCTGATTTTATCGAAATAAGCTTCTTTGATTTCGGTACAATAACTTTTTGCTCTTTTTACGATGTCTTCTTCCTTGTTAAGCTGCTTTCTTGCTTCGATCATTGCATAAACATTTTTTTGAATCGACTCTAAATGCTTGCTAATCTCTTTAATTGTTCCGATGGCAGCTGTATTGTCAAGACCAAGGCCGGCTAATCCGTTAGCATTTTCTATCAATTTGTTTTGATACAGGATGGAAGTAGGAATAACGTGATTCAAAGCCAAATCACCAATCACTCTTGATTCGATCTGTACTTTTTTGATATAGTTTTCCAACATGATCTCATGTCTTGCATGAAGTTCCTTTGAATTGAGCACATTATGTCTTGAAAACAGATCTGCAATCTTCTTATCATGGTAGATATCAAGTGCAAAAGGAGTACTCTTCAAATTTGATAATCCTCGTTTCTCAGCTTCATTGGCCCACTCCTCAGAGTAGCCATCACCTTCAAATCTGATTTTCTTACTTTCCTTGATGTACTTTCTCAATACATTCACAATTGCAATCTTCTTCTCTTTGCCGGCATTGACTTCCTTATCTATATCTTTCAACAAGCTTCTCAAAGATTCTGCTACTATGACGTTCAATACTGTCATCGGCTCTGCTGAATTGGCCCCAGAACCTACAGCTCTAAACTCAAATTTATTTCCAGTAAAGGCAAATGGCGAAGTCCTGTTTCGATCTGTATTGTCCAATATGATTTCAGGTATTTTGGAAATACCAAGTTTCATGTACATGTTATCGCCTTTTTCGATTTTAACGTTTCCGTTTTTCTCTAATTCATCCAATACGGAAGACAGCGTAGAACCAAGGAATACGGACATGATGGCAGGAGGAGCCTCATTTGCACCTAATCTAAAATCATTACTTGCAGATGCAATGCTCGACCTTAACAAATCAGCATTGTCGTAGACAGCTTTTACAGTTGCTATGACAAAAGTAAGGAACTGTAGATTCTCCCTTGCAGAGCTGCTTGGCTGGAAAAGATTGACACCTGTATCCGTGATCAAGGACCAGTTGTTATGTTTACCACTTCCATTGACTCCTGCAAATGGTTTTTCATGGAACAAAACTTTCAAACTGTGTTTTTCAGCTACTTTATCCATAAGATCCATCAACAGCTGGTTATGGTCAATGGCTTTGTTTATTTCTTCGAACAAAGGTGCCACTTCAAATTGACCTGGTGCCACTTCATTATGACGTGTGGAGACCGGAATCCCTAACTTGTGGGCCTCGATTTCAAAATCAGTCATAAAATCTTTGACCCTTGTTGGAATAGACCCGAAGTAATGGTCTTCCAATTGTTGACCTCTGGCAGGGCTATGTCCAAAAACAGTTCTACCAGACATTACCAAATCAGGTCTTGTTGCAAAAAGGGCTTTATCAATCACAAAGTATTCTTGCTCAACGCCCAATGATGGACTTACTTTCCTGACATTTCTGTCAAATAATTGACAAACTTCAACTGCTGCAGAGTTAACGGCCTCCAAAGATTTCAACAATGGAGTCTTATAATCCAATGCTTCCCCTGTGTAGGAAACAAAAATGGTAGGAATGCAAAGCGTTTTATCAAAAATAAAGATCGGAGAAGAAGGGTCCCATGCGGTATATCCCCTAGCTTCAAAAGTGGATCGAATTCCACCATTTGGGAAAGAGGATGCATCAGGTTCTTGCTGAACTAAAGCTGATCCTTTGAATTTTTCCAAGCCTGCATAGGCATCAAAGAAAGAATCATGCTTTTCTGCTGTGGAACCTGTAAGTGGCTGAAACCAGTGGGTGTAATGGGTAACACCTTTAGATAGTGCCCAAACTTTAACCGCAGAGGCAATTTCTTCTGCAGTGGACGAATCAATTTTTGCTCCTTTGTCAATGGCCTCCATTACCTTCTTGAAAATAGAAGGTGCCAAAGACTCTTTCATTTGTTTTGTACCGAAAACATGACTTCCATAATAGTCGGAAATCTTGGAGGAAGGTGGAGTCACAATAACTTTTGACCTACCTTGGGCCAATAGTAACGCATTTTGTCTTAAAGTTGCCATTTTCTACAATAAGTGGTTTGATTTTGTACCCACAAAAATATGAAATTATATGAATTTCAAAGACAAGAGGGTGAAAATGGAGTGCTTTTGCTAAAAAATTACATTATTTTTAAAAAAAGAGGATCAAATATCCCTAATATGTCGAAAAAAATGCCAGTTTGAACTCAAAAAATAGAAAATTGAAAACTGAATGATAATATTTAAATTTGCAGCTTGTAAAAAAGGAGATCGGCGTGAAAAAAGTTGCATTTTATACTTTAGGTTGTAAGTTAAATTATTCAGAGACTTCTACCATCAGCAGGATGTTTGAGGCAAAAGGCTATGAAAAGGTGGATTTCGACAATAACCCGGATATTTTTATTATCAATACCTGTTCGGTAACTGAAAACGCAGATAAGAAGTGTAAGAAAATCGTACGCGAAGCAAAAAAAATATCTCCTAATTCCTATGTCACCATCATTGGCTGCTATGCACAGCTCAAGCCACAGGAAATTTCCGAAATAGAAGGAGTCGACGCTGTGTTGGGTGCGGCAGAAAAATTCAGATTGATAGAATTGTTAGATGGTTTTGCGAAGGAACAAGAGACCAAAGTTTTGGCCTCTGAAATTCAGGAAGCAAATATTTTTAACAATGCCTACTCCATGCATGACAGAACCAGGACATTTTTGAAGGTTCAGGATGGCTGTAATTATGGTTGTGCATTTTGCACTATTCCTTTGGCAAGAGGAAAAAGCCGAAGCGACACCATTGAGAATATCCTCGCTTCAGTAAAAGAAATCGCTGATACGGATGTAAAAGAAGTGGTTTTGACCGGCGTCAATATCGGGGACTTTGGTATTCAGGAAGGAAAAAGAAAAGAAAGATTTGCGGACCTCGTCATGGCGATTGATGAAATCGAAGGCATTGAAAGATTCCGGATTTCTTCGATTGAGCCTAATTTGTTGACCAATGAGGTTATCGAATTTGTGTCTACATCCAAAAGATTTGTACCTCATTTTCATATTCCTTTACAATCCGGAAGCAATACCATTCTGAGAAGTATGGGGAGAAGATATCTCAGGGAATTATATGAAGA
>NZ_CDSBKL010000407.1:0-3538 GCF_977115555.1 Aquiflexum sp. | reverse complement strand
TTGCCTCAGAACCTTCTGCCCTGAACATCTGTGTGTAACTATTCCCTGCCTGCTGAGCAGGATTTTCCCTCATCTCCCTTGCAAAGATCGCCGGATGGGGAGAATTGATGATCATGAATTTTTCCAAAAGGTCTGGATGTACTATTGCCAGCACCCAAGAAACAATCCCGCCCCAGTCATGTCCAATAAGGGAAAATTTCTGATAACCGAGACCCTTTACCAATCCAGCCAGGTCATCTACCATATTTTTTATTTGGTAGTCTTTTACTTCCCCGGGCTTGTCTGTCAGGTTATACCCCCGCATATCAGGAGCAATAGCAGTATATTCCTTGCTTCCAATAAAGGATTGCAGAATATTGAAATTACCATACCAAAACTCCGGAAACCCATGTGCCATTACCACCAACTTAGGGCCTTCGCCTGCTTTGACATAATGCATTTTAATTCCGTTGGTTTCAATGAAATGGCTCGTCATTCCTTTTTTTAACAAATGGTCCTGGGCAAATGATGCTGACATGCTCAAAAACAAAAATGAAACCAAAACCAAAATGCAAATCTTTGTGTTGTATACTTTCATAATAGTTTATGTTTTAGATAAAAATTTTAGTCTAAATTCTAGAACATTTCATTCAAATTGAGAAAAATGGCGGAAGCGCCATGAATTCCCCGTCCATAATCCAAGCCAATGTTGACCCTGTTTTTTGGACTGATCATGTATCTCAAACCTGCGCCGTAACCTGCCTGGAAGTGGCTGAAAAGTTTCACATTGTCTGTCCGGCTACTGGCAGAAGTGGCATTGACAAATAACACGCCTCCCAATCTGTCTTTTGTCTTTTGCAATGGAAACCTCCATTCTGCTTCTGTGTATGTAAGATCTTCTCCCCTAAACCTACCCATCGTATAAGGTCTTCCTGATCTACCAAACATGTCCCAACCTGTGGCTGGCAAAAACATATAAGGTACTTTTCCCCCGGTGACAAACCAACCATAAGCCCAAACTGCAATCAGGTTTCTAGGTCTTTCGGGATTCAAGTTGAAATAATCCCTGTATTCCAACCAAAGCTGACTTGCCCCTTCTGTACTTCCCAAAAATTCGGGATTGAGTCTCAGGGAAGCCAACGCATACCTGCCATCATAAGGATTGGCCACGTTGTCCCGGCTATCCAAAGACGCATTCAAAGAAACGCCCGATTGGGTATAGCCTTCAAGCGGCATTCCTTTCAGGGTTTGGTATTGGTAGTGGTAAGTGAGTCGGGGAGGATCTGCATCCAAGTCCAGTTGCTTGTCGTCGATATTGGACATGATATCCAAATGATAGCCTATTCCATAAAAGAACCTGGTATCTGCATACCGCCTCAATGCAGTCTGATAAAATCTGAAATGGTCAAATCCCATCATTTCGTTTTCCGGTGGACCTTTGACCAGGTCATCAGAAACTTCTCCGTCTTCACCTATTACCGTATGGTACATATAAGAAGCGTCGGTACTCAAACCATAAGTTGGTTGACTGTTTAGGTTATACCTCAGGTCAGTCATCATCAACCAGCTGTCATCTTCCAAAAACATATTACCCCTAACCTGAAGGAACAATTGATTCTTTTGGGTGTAAAGAAAAGTTCCCAAAAAACTCGTCATGCTTGTATTTTCAGGGTTTCCATTGAACCAATTAAATCCCGGGGCAACACCATAAACCAATCCTGTGGTAGGATTGGCGGCTATGACCGGCATGGGGATGATGGTTATTTTTTTTTCTTTTTTTCCTTGGGGTATGGAATCCATATCCTGGCTGTAAGACATGGTCCCAAAACCAAAAAGGAAAAGAATGAACAATAAAATTCTTTGGCTATTCATCATCATGTGATTTAAAAGTGAATAAAAAAAAAGGCTGTTTTATTTCATGGGAATTAAGAAAAATGGCTACCAATAATCCGGTAGCCATATATTCTTCAATGAAATAGTCGGCAAGGACTTATCTTTTGCCTTAGGCGAGTTTGATAAAATGTGGAAATTTTTTGTTCGTTGCCACGATAGCATCTTGTTCTGCTACGGTCAAAACCGGCTGTCCAAAGCCCCATGCTTTTCTTCTGATCATCATTCCGAAATGGATATAGGCATTGTACACATTGAGACCAAGGCTTAACATAGCCAAAAGGATGATAAAAGTAGGATCATCCGGAAGCAAGACATTGTTCAGTGGATGGCTGATCCATTTTGAGCCGCTCATGATGTACATCATATAAGCTGACAAGGTGTAGGCCCTTGCCTGAAGCCATGTACCCACCTTGTAAAAAGCAGGAATGGTACAGGATAAAAGCACAATCAGACCCATGACGGCATGCTCGGGAATACAATTACAGATATAACTCCAGTTCCACACGTCATAAGCAATAATCCAAAGCAAAGTCATGTCCGGCCAAACCATGTCTTTCCATTTTGAATCATCGGCTTTGATTGTCAACCAACCTGACAAGGTGATAATACAAAGGATGCCGGCAGTACCGTTGAGGTAATGGTAAATCCCGCCAAATCCGGTACCCAATTCAAAATCCCTCATGACTGCTTCCACAATATTGATGGCCAAAATGGCTGCCACTACAAATTTTGCCCATTTGTAATTGTTCAATTTGGTGAATCTAACCAAGGTGAAGAACACCGAACCTGCTAATGCAGACCATACCTTGGCTACATGGAACCAAGTATCCACTGCAGTACCTACTGTGGTGATGGGCCACACATAAATGGTGAGGTAAAGAGGCAGAATAACACAGGTAGCCCAAACAAACCATTTGGACCACCTGCAGAGGTAATTGAAAATCAGCAAAACAATCAGGACTGCCGAAGTATGCATGATGGCAGGCAAATTGGAATGCTCCTGCACTTCATAATCCAACCCGTCTTTGGAAAAAGTAAATAATCCTTCCCCGGTTTTGGTCATGGTGACATCGTTGAAATCATCAATGACACTTGGAGGCCATATTGGGGTGATGGTCAGCTTGTCCCCAATCAATTCATACTTCTGTTTTTCTTTGAAATCTTTGTCTTCGGAGTTTTTCTTTGTTACAATGACTGTTCCGTCTTTACTGAAGCTAAAAATAAAGACCTGATTGTCACTTCGGGTGACCGCATACTTGCTGTCGAGGTATTCTCTTTCTTGGGCAAGTGAAGTGGAAATTATCCCTCCAAAAAGTAGGAAGAACATCAATGGCCTTATGAAAGATTGCTGCCATTTGAATTTGGTAAACTTTTTCATGTTAAGGTGAATTAGATTTGGTTAAAAGAGTATTTAAATGAAGAAAATAAGAAATTAATGTTAATAAATCATGAATATTAATTTTAATTTATTTTGTTGAATGAAATATAAATAAGATTTTCATTTAAAAAAATACTTAGTTGCAGAATTTTGATATATTATTTGTGCAAACGGTTGTATTAAAGTTGTATTAAAATTAGTTTTTTGACAAAACGGCCATAATTCATTTTGTGTCGTAACTACTTGATAATCAATAGGTTATAAGTCATTGATACTCAAGGAGAAAGA
>NZ_CDSBKL010000406.1:0-3538 GCF_977115555.1 Aquiflexum sp. | reverse complement strand
TTCATCTCATCTACCAATTCACCACTCACTTCTGAAAAGTTATTCACAAAATTCAGCGGGTTCTGAATCTCATGGGCAATACCTGCTGTCAGTTCTCCAAGAGAGGCCATCTTCTCGGATTGGATGAGTTGGGCTTGGGTGGATTTGAGGTGTTCGAGGGATTGCTTGAGTTCTGAGGTTCGATTAGAAACCTCTTTTTCTAGAATTGCTTTTTCATGTTTCAGCTTTTGGGTGCGCCATCTGATAAAGCCAAAAATGCAGCTTAAAAACAATACGGAATAGCTCAAATAAGCCCACCAAGTCCGATACCAAGGGGGAAGCACGACAAAGTCATAAGCTAGTTCACTCTTGGCTCCATAGGGACTGATGGCTTCTAAGCGAAACTTATATTCCCCTTCGCTCATATTGCCGAAAAATGCTTCGTCCTTCAAACTCAAAGGACTCCAATTATCTTCATACCCGTCTAGTTTGTACCGGTATTGGGTATAGCTACCAAAAGAGAGTGAATTAGTGGCAAACTGGAAAGTGATGCTGTTATTTTGAAAGGGTAACTGAAGGTTTTCTGGGATTAAACTTCCATTTCTAAAGCTATCAAACTGAATCTTTCCATAGTTGGTAAACTGTGCTTCTGCAGTTTCCCGATCGAGTCTTTTTCGAAATTTGAGGGCTGATTCATTTTTTACAGCAATGCTGTCCCAATTTGCTTCTCCAGCAATCAAGGACCAAATGACCTCCTGATTGTTTACCCGTATATTTTTAATTTCCAGCGTAGGTTTTGGAAATCCTCTCACTTTATCAATATCCAAACGTTGAATACTTCTAAAATCATTGGACCAAACACCCGAGGAATCAAATAGGATTTTTGATTTGAAAAAATTTCCACTGAGTAGCTGAAATCCATTACTTTGAGAATACCTGGAAACCTTGGGGTTTATTTCATCAATCTGATCAAAAGGCAAAGTAATCAATCCACTACTGGAGGAAAACCAAATCAATTCACGGGCATTATCTACAGCAATCCCAGTAACTATGCTACCAAAGCCTTCTGTTTGAGGAAAGTTGGTTAGCTTTTCTCCATCAAACTTGCTTAATCCTCCATCTGTGCCTATCCAGATATTTCCAAATGGATCTTCAGATATAATATTAACGTAATTATTTGGGAGACCCTGTGCGGTACTTATCTCCATCACGCTGTCCTGTGTATAGACTCGTACTCCTGTAGTATCTGTTCCAACCCATATTTGATTTCTTTTGTCAACCAGAAAATTGGTAATATACTCTGGGAAGCCTTGGTCCTTTCCATATCGGGTAAAGGAATTTCCATCAAAAAGGGTATATCCACCTGTACCGAAAATGATTAAATTACCCTGATTATCAACGCTAATGTCATGACCAAATGTTAACTCTAATCCAAGAGAGGAGTCATACCTGTAAAAATTAACTCCATCAAATTGGATCAAAATTCTTTCATTAGGCCATCCATTGGTTTCCATCCAAAGATGGCCCTCTTTATCTGCCTGTAAGGAAATAATGAAGAGTTTTTGAGGGTCTAAAAATTTGGAGAGGTCATAGACAATGGCTTCATTCTGATTGTAACGGGTCAATTGCTGATTTCCTCCTTCCCATTTCACACCTTGGGCGTCTATTGCAATTGAAGGCATGAATGATTCATCTGTGTCCATAACTTTTTCTAAAGGATTCATATAGCTGAAACTCAGCCTGAATAAGCCTTCGAGGGAACCTATCCATATATTTCCTGTTTGATCCTCAGCAAAGGAACTAACATTAGAGATTCCAAATTCTTTAAGGGTATATTGGATCAGTTTTTCTTGATGGTAAGTAATGAGTTGATCATTTGTTGCAATCCAAATCTTCCCTGAGCTGTCTTCATATATTTCTCTCAAAAAATCTGATTCTATCAAAGGAGTAAAGGACTGATTCTCGAATTTTCCTATCATATACTTTCCGTTCGAATATATTGAACCCCAAAAATTCCCCTGACTATCGACAAGTTTGAGATCGACAGAGGATTCATTCTTTTCCCAATTAAAGGTTAAGTGGCTGAATTTTTTGCCGTCAAATTGAAATACACTCTTACGAGTAGTGGCGATGAGTTTTCCTTCCTTGTCCAAAAGAAGATTAAAAACCCATGGATCCGTAAGGCCTTCCTCAATCCCAAACTTGGTAACAGAATCTTCGGCTATGCGATAAACACCTTGGCTACTTCCGATCCAAATTGACCCTTCTGAATCCTCGATTAGGGTCAAAATGATAAATTCAGTATCGTTGAAACCTAAATTAATGGGTTTAAATTTTTGCCCATCATATTTGTATAGGTGATTCGAACCTCCGAATACGCCGACCCAGAGGTTATTTTTGGAATCGACCAGAAGATTACTAACAAATAAATTCCCGTTGCTATTCGAAGAGGTAAAGTTGGTAAAGGTGGATCCATCATAGCTGCTGAGATTTCCAATACCCCCAATCCAAAGCTTGCCTTGCTGATCAATTTTTAGATCTTGAACTACCGGCGAGGCAAGACCATCGGCGATGCCAAATGAAGTTATGCTCGGCACTCCTACGCCATAGGGATGTTTTAGCGGAATTGTTCTTTGGGTAACATTCGAGATTTTTTTTGGTCCCTTCGTTGCGGATATAGGGGTGACTTTTGGTGGGAGCAAGGTGTCCGACAATGCCCGTTTGACGATCGGCTCAAACTGTTCTTCCGCAATATCAAATTGAAGATGCCTTTCCGTACAACTTGCTATAATGAAGAGGATAGAAATGATCAAAAAAATCTTGAATTGCTTCATGATGTCTTTATTTGGTTGGTAATAAAATACTAAAACTTGAACCCTCTCCTTCCTTACTCTCCACCTTCAACACCCCCCCATGCGCCTTTACAATATCATAAGATAGTGATAATCCCAATCCCGTTCCCTGCCCGGTCGGCTTGGTGGTGAAGAAAGGTTGGAAGATTTTGTCTTTGATTTCGTCTGGAATGCCTGAGCCATTGTCTTGTATAGAGAGTTGTACCCCTAAATCTTCCCGAGAATTCGGGACAGGCTCTGAAGGGGACTTGGTCACCTTTGTTTTGACAATCACTTCTGGTTTATAGCCTTCTATTCCGGATTTTGACTTTTCACTGACCGCGTAAAAAGCATTATTGACCAAGTTTAAAATCACCCGCCCGATATCCGAAGCTACAACATTTGCCTTTGGAAGATCCGGATCAAGCTCCAGTTTGAAATCCGCATTGAAAGAATTGTCTTTGGCCCGTAATCCATGATAGGAAAGCCGGACGTATTCATCGGCCAGTGCATTCAAGTCAGTAGGTGCTTTTTCGCCTTTGTTTGCGCGGCTATGCTCGAGCATTCCTTTAACGATGGCGTCTGCCCGTTTGCCATGATGGTTGATTTTGGAGAGGTTTTCTTTGAGGTCTTTTCCGATGAATTTGGCTTCTTCAATATCACCTTTTTCCAGTTCCTCATTCATCTCATCTACCAATTCACCACTCACTTCTGAAAAGTTATTCACA
>NZ_CDSBKL010000405.1:0-3538 GCF_977115555.1 Aquiflexum sp. | reverse complement strand
CCACTACCTTATGGTAGTATTCAGGGTCTTTGGTATTGGTTGGCTTCATGGTTAAATGGGTTTGAATTCACTTTGCCTTATTTTTCTAAGGAAAAAGACAAGGCTTTTTAAAGCTAAGAAATTTCAGAATTTAATACAGATAGATTTGATATAAAATTATAATTTATTTTGATCTCTGATAAATATGCAGAATCTCAGCTATTTTCGATTCAGAATAATCCGAATAAATTAAACGTATTTAAGCATGAAACTCAATCAAAAAACATTCATCATCACAGGGGCTACAAGTGGCATGGGTAAGGCCATCGCTTTGGATTTTGCAAAAGAAGGTGCTAACCTGATTCTCAGTGGGAGGGATGAAAAAAGGGGAAATGCACTTTTGGAAGAAATCAAAAGTATTGGAGGGAGTGCTGAATTTTTGGCCGGAGATGTCGGTGATATTCAATACAACAAAGAACTCGTAAGCCTTTCAATAAAATCATTTGGTCAATTGGATGGATTGGTGACCAATGCAGGAATGCTTGGTTTGGGGTCAGTGACTGATTTGGAACCTTCGGATTGGGACAAAACTTTCCGGACAAATGTGGACTCAGTCTTTTTCTTATTGAAATTTGCATTACCTGAATTGCTCAAAAGACCGTCTGCTTCTGTTGTCGTTAACGCTTCCATCGCAGCCTACAAATCTTTCCCAAACCATCCTGCTTATTGTGCTTCTAAAGCTGCTTTATTGGCATTGGCAAAACAGGCAGCGGTGGATTATGGCCCAACTGTAAGGGTCAATGCGATGTGTCCCGGTCCGGTGGATACCCCTTTCATCCATGCCTCTGCGGCTGCATTCCCAGATCCTGCCAAAGCTGTATCCAATGCAGGAAACGCCACTTTGCTCAAAAGGCTGGGTTTACCAGAAGATGTTTCCAAGTTTGCTCTTTTTCTGGCAAGCAATGATTCCTCCTGGATTACGGGAAGTGCTTTTACGATTGATGGTGGGATTTTGGCAGGGGGCTAAGGCAAGTCAGACTTTATTGAGTAACCGGTGCAGGTCATCTTTAAATTGTTTTCCTATAGGGATAAGCTTTCCTTGGATTTCTACATTGGCTTCAGACACAGCATCAAGTTTTGAAAAATTGACCACATAAGACCGGTGAATCCTGATAAAATTCTTCGGATCCAATTTATCGCAAAGTCTGCTTAATGGGCTGACAATCATATAAGATAGATTTGAAAGAATGATTTTACAATAATTTCTTTCTGCCTCAATATAGAGGATATCTTCCATGAGGACTTTGACAAGTTTGTTTTGAACTCTGATAAAAATTCTATCTTCTTGGTATTCGACAGAATCCTCATTGGAAAGAATATCTATGTTTTTTTCATTGATTTTTTCCTCCACCAGAGCAATTGTGCGTTCCAGATCAAGTTTATTAAAAGGTTTGGAGATAAAAGCAAAAGGATGGGTTTCCTTTGCTTTATTGAATGAAGCATCATCCACATTTGCTGTCAGGTAAATAACAGGGATGTCGATAAATTTTTTTATGCTTTTAGCCGCTTCAATTCCATTTAACTTTCCTTTTAACTGAATGTCCATCAATATAATGTCCGGTTTGGTTTCAAGGGCATGATGTACAGCTTCTTCACCCCTTGATTCAAGTCCGGTTACCTCATAACCAAGGTTAGTTAGCTGTAAGCCAATATTGGCAGCTATAATCATATCGTCCTCGACAATTAAAATTCTTGTTTTATGGTTCATGCAGCTTTTTGTATTTGGAATTCAAAAAAGATTTCTGTTCCAGGATTTGTTTGTAAAGTCATTTTTCCGTCAAGTTGTTTGGTCAATAGACTGATTAATTGGGTGCCGAAACCGGAACCTCTGATTGAAGGCTTTTCACCTATTCCGATTCCGTTATCCGCAAAGTGGAGTAAAAGATGGGAATTTTTCTCCAAAAGGGTCACTTTAATTTTTCCCTCATTGCCATTTGGAAATGCATATTTGAGGGAATTTGAGAGCAATTCATTGACTATCAAACCTATTGGAATGGCCCTATCCACATCAAGTCCTAATTTTTCCATATCGCAGGTAAGTTTTATCCTACCTGCTGCATTGAAAGTATCGATGATGTATTCACCAAGGTTGAGGAAAAAATCCCTCATCTCAATAGTTTTAATTTCGTTTGCCTGATAGAGTTTTTGATGAATCATCCCGATACTGTGGACCCTGTTTTGGGTTTCCTCCATGATTCCTTTAAATTCACTGTTATCTATTTTGGCAGTCTGAAGGGCAAGTAGACTGGATATGGTTTCGAGGTTATTCTTTACTCTATGATGGATTTCTTTTAAGAGGAATTCCTTTTCAAGATTCTGTTTTTCCAAGAGCATGTTATATTTTTTCCTTCTGAC
This sequence comes from Aquiflexum sp., assembly GCF_977115555.1. Taxonomy (NCBI): domain Bacteria; kingdom Pseudomonadati; phylum Bacteroidota; class Cytophagia; order Cytophagales; family Cyclobacteriaceae; genus Aquiflexum; species Aquiflexum sp. The sequence goes on along the minus strand of NZ_CDSBKL010000405.1, from coordinate 1,144 downwards.
TAAAGCCACATAAAGAATGGCTAAAATGATTATCAAAAGTCCCGATAGGATCAAAATGAATATTTGAACGATTTTTTGTTTCTCTAACCTTGCCTCCTGAAGTTTGATAGTATTTTCCTTTTGGTAGACATTCATTTCGGTCATCAATTGAGAAATTCTCTGATCTGCTTCTGAGTTAAAAACGCTTTGCTTCAGCTCGTCATATTTTCTCGTTGCTGCAAGGGCTTTGGCATACCTTCTTTCACCCTCATAGGCTTTGCTCAACTCCTGATAAACAAGGCTTAAATAATATTTATCCCCAAAGTCTTTGGTAGCCACACGGATGCTTTTCTCCAAAAACTCAATAGCATGTGAAAAATGGCCAATGCTATTGTTGGATCTTCCCAATGAAAGTAAAGACCGCATAATCATAAAGTCATTTTCGAGTAATTCGGCATATTTCAAAGCTTCCAAACCTGATTTTTCTGCTTCAATATAATCCCAAGACTGATTATACAAATCTGAAAGGGCAATATAGGTGTCGCTTAGGTTGTTGTAAAAACCATACCTTTCTCCGAGGGAGATTGATTTTTTGAAATATTCCAATGCTTCATCAGACCTATTGAGATTGATTAGGTTATTACCCACCACATGAAGGGTAAAGTCATAATCCAAGTCATTTAGCTTCCTTTTTTCAAATATTTCAAGTGACTTTAAACCATACTCCAATCCAATTTCAAACTTTTCCTGTTTCCAAAATAAGTTTGCCATGTCAGAATAAGCCATGGCAATCGCTTTGTCATCCTTATACTTTTCTCCAATTTTCAAAGTTTTGGTAGCATTTTCAAAAGCAGCTACCAGATTTCCCCTCCTCTCAAACACATAACCAAGATTGGTATAAAGAAGCCAGCTTTCTTTTTCAGGAATTTTTCCTAAGGCACTATTGAGGACTATTTCAGCCCAATCCAATTCATCTAGCCTTAACAAAACGGCTCCTTGCGATACCTGTAATTTTCCCTCCCAATACTTGTTGTCAATCTTTCTGGCGAGTTCAAGTCCCTGATTGATGATCAATAATGATTTATTTAGGTTTCTGGTATGGTAATAGTAACCCAAGTCATTAAGGACTTTGAGCCTGAGTGTATCGTCTTTTATATCTGTAATG
>NZ_CDSBKL010000404.1:0-3557 GCF_977115555.1 Aquiflexum sp. | reverse complement strand
AACCATTTGAACCATTTTCCATGAAAACCATATACAACCCCACCAAAGCTGAATGGACAAAGGAATTGCATAGGCCAATCCAAAAGACCAAATCCATTGAGAAAATCGTCAAGCCGATCATGCGCAAAGTAGATAGGTTAGGGGACAAAGCTTTGAGAAAATTTGCTTTGGAATACGATCATGTTGTCATCAAAAACTTGCTCGTTACCAATGAGGAAGTACTACATGCCCGCGAACAAATTGACCCTAAGCTTAAGGAAGCCATATTGATAGCAAAGGAAAACATTGAAAAATTCCATGCAGCACAATCCCATCCTGACCTCGTCATGGAAGTAATGGAAGGTGTGACTTGCATGCGCAAATCTGTTCCGATCCAAAGGGTGGGTTTGTATATTCCGGGAGGTACCGCGCCACTTTTTTCGACTGTTTTGATGTTGGGTATTCCTGCAAATCTTGCCGGCTGTGAAGAAATAGTCATATGTACCCCGCCGGATAAGGATGGGAATATACATCCAGCCATCCTTTACACAGCAGACTTGATAGGCATAGATAAGATCGTCAAATCAGGTGGAGCGCAAGCCATTGCTGCCATGACTTTTGGAACCGAATCCGTTCCCAAAGTAGATAAGATTTTTGGTCCCGGTAACCAGTATGTAACTGCTGCAAAGCAGTTGGCAACAAAAAAAGGTGTGGCCATTGACATGCCGGCAGGTCCTTCTGAGGTATTGGTCTATGCGGATAATTCTGCAATTCCATCTTTTGTCGCTGCGGATTTGCTATCCCAAGCCGAACATGGTGTGGATTCTCAGGTGATCCTCGTAGCTAATTCTGAAAAAGTAGCCAAGAAAGTCCTCAAAGAAGTGGAGGAGCAGTTGGAGAAGTTGCCTAGAAAAGACATCGCAAAGCGCGCTTTGGACAATTCTGTAGCCGTTGTCATGGGCAAAGAAGAAAATGCCATCGAGCTGATCAATGACTATGCGCCGGAACATTTGATCATCTGCGTAGAAAACGAGGATTTTGTGGTTTCACAGATCGTCAATGCAGGATCCATCTTTATCGGGAACTTCACTCCCGAGTCCGCGGGAGATTATGCCTCCGGCACCAACCATACTTTGCCAACCTATGGTTATGCCAAAAACTACAGCGGTGTGTCTTTGGATAGCTTTGTCAAGAAAATCACTTACCAGAAGATAACCGAGAAGGGAATCAAAAAACTCGGTCCAACAGTTGAGATTATGGCTGCAAATGAACACCTAGAAGCCCATAAAAATGCTGTCAGCATCCGTCTCAAGTACCTAAAAGAGAAAAAATAATGGCTTTTGATATTCAGAAATTCTTACGCCCCCATATCCGTAACATCAAACCCTATTCTTCAGCAAGGGATGAATATTCGGGCCACTTTGGGGTATTTCTTGACGCCAACGAAAATCCTTATGGTTCACTTACAGGTGAAGCTTTCAACCGCTACCCTGATCCTTACCAGCAGGAAATCAAATCAAAACTGGCTGTGATCAAAAGTGTTTCTCCGAAACAGATTTTCCTTGGAAACGGCAGCGACGAAGCCATTGACCTCTTGATGCGGGCATTTTGTAGACCGGGGATAGACAATATCATTTTGCTTCCTCCTACTTATGGAATGTATGAAGTCTCAGCCTCTATCAATGACATTGCCATCAAAAGGGTGAACCTGACTGAAGATTTTCAACTTAGACCAAAGGAAATCCTTATGGCAGTGGATGAAAATACTAAGATTATTTTTGTCTGCTCACCCAATAATCCCAGTGGCAACAAGATGAAAAGGGAATCCATACTTGAGATTCTAGAAGGCTTTGAAGGATTGGTAGTCGTGGATGAGGCATATATAGATTTCAGCGATGAGGAAAGTTTTACAACAGAATTAGATCAGTATCCAAATTTGCTTGTGATGCAAACCTTCTCCAAAGCTTGGGGACTAGCAAATCTGCGGATCGGGATGGCTTTTGCTTCCCAAGAGATCATCCGCATCCTCAACCTCATCAAACCTCCTTACAACATTTCAGGATTGACGCAGGAAAAAGTCCTTGCCTCACTTGAGAAATCTGATGAGATCGGTAAAGTGGTGAAGGCCATATTGGAGGAAAGAATTAATCTCCAAAAGGATTTGGAAGGATTGGTTTTTGTAAAAAAGGTATTTCCATCCCATGCCAATTTCTTGTTGGTGAAAGTTCCTGATGCCAAGAAAATGTACGATGACCTCGTGTCGGACAAAATCATCGTCAGAGACCGCTCCAAAGTGGTTTTGTGCGAAGATTGTTTGAGGATCACTGTAGGTACAAGGGAAGAAAACGAAGCTTTCCTAAAATCATTCAAAAAACTGGCCGGACAAACTTGGAACTAGTCCAATAACCTAATAACCAAAAACATTTATTTTATAGCCATGAAAAAAGCACTTTTTATTGACCGTGACGGTACCATCATTATAGAGCCTCAGACAGACTTTCAGATCGATAGTCTGGAAGATTTGGAGTTTCTTCCAAGAGTTATTTCAAATCTTAGAAAAATCGCCGAGGAATGTGATTATGAATTGGTGATGGTCACCAATCAGGATGGCATGGGGACTACTTCTTTTCCTGAAGAAAATTTTTGGCCGGCACACAAAAAGATGATGCTTACTTTGGAAAATGAGGGGGTTAAATTCACCAAAGTCCATATCGACAAATCCTTTGACCATGAAAATCTCCCTACCCGAAAACCGGGAATCGGAATGCTGATGGAATACTTTGATGGGACATACGACTTGGCTAATTCCTATGTGATCGGGGACAGAAAGACTGACATCCAATTGGCCAAAAACATGGGTGCCAAGTCCATCTATATTGGTGAACAGGACGATTCTGCTACATTTTGTACCAAAAGTTGGGATGATATTTATAGGTTTCTGAGGATGCCTGCCAGAATAGGTGAGGTTTTTCGCAAAACTTCCGAAACAGAAATCCACATCAGAGTCAATCTTGATGGTTTTGGAAAATGCGAAATTTACACGGGATTACCGTTTTTTGACCATATGTTGGAACAATTAGGGAAGCATGGAGGAACAGACCTGCTGATCGAAGTCAAGGGTGACCTGCATATCGATGAGCACCATACGATTGAAGACACCGCTTTGGCATTGGGTGAAGCGTACCTGAAGGCTCTTGGAGACAAAAAAGGGATTTACAGATATGGTTTCCTATTGCCGATGGACGATGTGTTGGCGCAGGTGGCAATAGATTTTGGAGGAAGGCCTTGGATGGTTTGGGATGCCGAATTCAAAAGAGAAAAAATAGGAGACATGCCGACAGAGATGTTTTTCCATTTCTTCAAGTCATTCAGCGATACCGCCAAATGTAACCTGAACATCAAAGCCGAAGGTACCAACGAGCACCACAAGATCGAAGCGATTTTCAAAGGCCTAGCCCGTGCAATCAAAATGGCGGTGAAAAGAGATACAGCTGCCTTGAATCAGTTGCCTAGTACGAAGGGAGTGCTTTAATTTGAAAATGAATCTATTGTCCGACGGTTTTGAACCGTCTGACAAT
>NZ_CDSBKL010000403.1:0-3563 GCF_977115555.1 Aquiflexum sp. | reverse complement strand
AAAAACCATTTTTTACAAAATTCAATGCAGATTCCGTTTTTATTTGAATCCAAAATTTAAGGATTGACTTACTATGTGAATTAATTTTGGCAAAATATTATTTGGAATCTAATATTAGCCCTATCCAAAAAATTGAAAACACCTATCCAAAAAAAAAGATGCAAAGGGAGCTTATACCCCATGCATCTTTGTATAGTTAGTGATTGATTGATTTATATTCTTTAATTCTCAATTTCCCCCCCCTATTATATGAAAACAGCTAATCATTATATTAGGGAGGAAATGAAAAAAAGCAATCCCAATCAGAATGCAAACCTTACAGATAAGGCCACTTCATCCCACCAAAGTCCCCCATTGGAACTGATATTGAAGGCTGGCTTCCAGTCGAGTGATAAATTTATTGGTGCATTGTCAAATTTATAATCCAAACCGATTATACCGTCTAAACCTATTACGGTTGAACTTGAGCCATTGTCTCCCCAAGGGGTATTGCGTTTGTCGGAATTCCAGGTACCAATATGTGCCCCACCTCCATAAAACCATTGCAAGCCCTTGGCACCATCTATGTCCTTATGGACTTCATATAAGCCTGTGATGATAAATCCCTGCCACCTAGTGTAGAGGATACCTTCTATAGCGGCTCCGTTTTGGATAAAGTGCTTCACGGTGATGCCGTTGCCCGAACCAAGCCTAAGCCCGATAGCTGTATTGTACTGTGCCATTGATTCATTGGCACACAATAATGAAAAGAATACTGCGAGAAATAGAATTTGTTTTTTCATAAATTTTCAAATGGAGAATTGATTTTTATCTTAAATAATGGGCGAATTAAATTAATTCTTTGGATAATATCGATCAAAGGGGGTTAAAAAGATATTTCACTTCGGGTGTGATGCAAATATCAAGCCTGATATCATGCGGTTCAACAGGTATTTCCGGTATTGGATTAAAAAACGACAATCCTACCTTAATTATTTCATTGCTCAAGGTAGCAAGAAATTGATCATAATAGGCTTTGCCATAGCCTACGCGGTTTCCATTTTTATCAAAAGCCAACAGTGGGATCAAAACCATTTGAATCTGACCACTGTCTGTTTTTATCATGTCCTTTGGAATCGGGATACCAAAAGTATCAGGTTTGAATTCCTTTGCATATGTTATTTCCAAAGTCTCCATAACCTTGCTATCCGGATTGATATAGGACGTATATAATACGTATCCCAGATGCTGCAGCTTCTCTAACAAGGGGAATGTGTTGACCTCATGCAACTTTGGAATGGGTAAAAAAATATGGATATGTCTAATTATAGGATTGGATTTCAGAAAATCCAAGACGTGATTGGAAATCCTTTCTGAATACTCCTCTCTTTTTTCATTTGAAATAGCCTTTCTCAGTTCACGGTATTCTTTCCTTATGGCTGACTTATCCATTGTCAATCCTCAATATCATATATGAGAAATCAAACGGATCAAAAAGACTTTGGATCTGTTCAATAAACTCAGGATGCTCCAAATAAAACCTCATAAAATTTTCTACCCTTTCCTGAGGACTTCCTGCGGGGTTCATGTATTCAAAAATAGCCTTTCTTTGTCCGATCTGAATCTCCCATTTCCGTTCTTCAGCCTTTTTCACTTTTTGGCCCAATTGATCTAAAATCTTCAAGGCCCTGACTTTTGCAGCTCCAAATGCATTGCCAAGACTTTTCTCAAGCTCAGCGGCAGTTTTTCCAGATTCCTCGAAAATAGACCCCAAAGCTTCTTTTTCCCTGTTTAGTTTGATATCCATGGAAGCATTCATTGAAATGAATCCTTTCTTCCACTCTTCTACGGATTGAAACAACAACTCATCTGATAGTCCAAGTTTCTGGATTTTCTTATCTGCTGCTTTATCCAAAACCACGGCAAAATTCCTTGGCATCAAAGCAGGAAAAGGTACCTCAAAGTGATCGAAAATTCCTTTCAATTGAAGCCAATACACTACTTCAGCCGGCCCACCCAAATAAGCAAGGTTAGGAAGGATCATTTCCTGGTAAAGGGGACGAAGGACGACATTGGGACTGAAATGCTCCGGATGTGCCTCCACATGCTCCATCAGCTCTTTTTCGGTAAAAGAAATATCAGTATTCAGCACCTTATATATATCACCGGATTTTTCGATTCTTTCCCTGATTCCCTTATCCATATAGAAAAGGTTGATCTCTCGGGGAAAAATCTGGCTTTTGTATCCAAGGTTTTCCAGTTTTTTTGTTTGGGAATTTGCAAGATCCTGCGGTATATGCTGAAATAAATCCTCTTGAATAGCCGGAACGAAAATCCTTTTGAATGCTGCTTCATTGCCGTCTACGATCAATAGACCCTTTTCTCCAAACAAATGGTGGACATATTTCCTGACTGCTTCTGACAATTTCCCCGAGCTTTGGTAGGCCTCCTTAAAGAAATCAGGAACAAAACCTGATACTTCTTTAAAAAACGATTTGAAACTTTCATCCAATTCAAAATCACCCACAGCACCGGACTGATTGGTTTTCCATTGGTACTTTTTACCGTCAAGTTTAAAATAATTGATTTCTTCAAAATCATGGTCTTCAGTCGCCATCCAATAGACCGGCACAAAATGGTTATCGGGATATGCTTGATTCAGCCTTTCTGCAAGGTTGATCGTCGACACAATTTTATAAATGAAATAAAGAGGTCCTGTAAACAGGTTCAGTTGATGCCCTGTGGTCACCGTGTAGGTATTGGAATCCGCCAATGATTGTATTTGCTGATTTGCAATTTCACTGTCCTTGATACCTTGGTAATGACGGGATAAAGTTTCAACCAAAACCTTTCTATGGGCTTCTTTGAATTTCTTACCCTCTATCAGTTTTTTGAAATTACCGATTTTTGGGAATTGGTTATAGAAAGGAAAAATCTCAGGCTTCTGATTGATATAATCTAAAAATAAGGCTGAAAATTGTCCGGTACAATCCGGATCAACTGTGCTTTTTATCATGGATTTGGGGTTCAACTTTCTCTTAGGAGATTCAAGACTGTTTAACTTCGCAACAAATGATAAAGTTCGCATTTTTTTTCTTATTACAAGAATGGAGGTTTGACGGTTTAATTTTATCAATAATTGTATAACAGATCGTAGTTTTTGAATGGGTAAATTTGTGAATAAATGAAGGAAGTGGGAAGTACGGAGTTGGAAGTTGAGGATTTGGGAAGTAGTATTAAAATTTATAGAAAATGAAAAAGAAGGAAATACCGGTTTTGGGAATGAGTTGTGCCGCATGTGCGCTTTCTGTAGAAAAAACCCTTTCAGAAAGTCCCGGTGTTGCTTCGGTATCTGTCAACTATGCCAACCATGTCGCGCTTCTCGAATGGGAGGAGGATACAATATCCTTGGAAAAACTTCAGAAAGAGGTCCAATCAACAGGTTATGACTTGATGATTGGAGATGTATTGCAGGAGGACTTGGAAAAGATGCAGCTTGAAGCGTATCAAAAACTCAAGAAAAAAACACGCTATGCGGGTATACTGGCTTTTCCGGTTTTCTTCATAGGCATGTTTTGGATGGA
>NZ_CDSBKL010000402.1:0-3565 GCF_977115555.1 Aquiflexum sp. | reverse complement strand
CCAAGACGGCCTTGTGATGGGATTTGAAGAACTCCGGATTGAAGCTTGCTTTATTCAGGTGGGTCAGCACTTTTTCGAACATCCAACCATCCGAGATGGCTTTGTCAAAGTAGTCATGCCGTAATCTCCAGCCAAAAGCATTCACTCCTTTGATTTTCATATCTGATTTCCCATACAAAAACCGGATCGCAATTTTCCCTCCGTCATCTTCCCAATACAAACTTTCATATTCCTCAGACCAAACCGGAGGCACAAATCCATAAGTTTGGTATTCGATGTCAAAGAATTTGGCAGAATTAAACCAAACGCCTGGCTGATACGGAACAGGCTTTTCTGAGGTCAGGTTGTATGCAAGTGTTTCTCCGTGCATCCTTCCGGTATACCAGACCTGCTCGATATTTCTCCGGTCAGAAGCCGGCGCTTCTTTGAATTCCGCACAATCTCCAATTGCATAGACGTCAGGGATATTGGTTTTGAAAAATCTGTCTACAACCACCCCTCTATTTGTAAATAAGGTAATATTCTTTTCAGAACCCTCCGGGGGTTTGGTTTTTAGAAATCCGATATTTGGACTTACACCTACAGTCAAGCCCACAAACTGACATTCAATCGTTTCGCTGAATTTGGTTTTGATGGCTTTCACCTTTCCGGATTCATCTCCGATGATTTCTCCCAACTCAGTTTCAAGTCTCAGGTCAATGTGGTGTTCCAAGATATGCCTGTTGATCATTTTGGATTCCTCTGTCGGAAGGATATTGTCCCAAAAATTCTTTTCACGCACCAAGAATGTCACCGGAATTTTTCTGCTGTTGAGCATTTCAGCCATTTCTATCCCGATTAATCCTCCACCTACAATGACCGCCCTGCTGATATCTTTGGTATTCGATTCCATGAGTTCCAAGTCCTGATAAGAATACATTCCCTGAACACCTTCCAAATCTTGGCCAGGCCAACCGAACTTATTTGGTTTTGACCCTGTAGCCAAAACCAAAATATCGTAAGCCATATTTTCTCCGTTTGAAAAAAGTAATTTCTTTCCCTCAAAATCAACTTTCTCTACCCAAGCCCTTTTAAGGTTGATCCTGTTTTTTTCCCAAAACCAATCTTCATAAGGTTTGGTATGCTCATATTTCATGTGTCCCATGTAGATATACATGAGTGCCGTTCGTGAAAAAAAGTGATCCGTTTCCCCCGAAATGATCGTTATTTGGGCGGATTCATCCTTTTTTCGGATATTCCTGGCACAGGTTACTCCCGAAATGCCGTTGCCGATGATGACAATATTTCTGTTTGTCTTACTCATTGAGTGACCAATCGTAGTCAAGGTGGGAAACTTTGGCGTTGGGTTTGATTTTGACTTTGGAATATTGGTTAAGATAATCAATTAAACTTCCGTTTTTGGTAAAGTCCTCTTTGAACCAAGAGAAAATGGAAGAAATTTCAACCTTGTCAGCGCTTATTTTATTTCTCTTGGGATCGTTGATAAAAGTGCGGGCTACCAAATCCAATTGTTGGTTTATTTTTTCCGGGATAAATGCTTCATTCAATAACGGCGGACAGGAAAATGAAGCACAGTTGATCGCAAAATGGATTCTTGGCTCCTCAAATTCTTTCCTCAAGATCTTGTGCTCGATCTCATCCAAAGAAGCTTCCTTCCCCCCTATTTTGAAAAATTTGATATGCCAAACGGTATTGATCAAAGGAATTTTGACTGTAGGGTGAAGGTCTTGAATGCTTTTTACAGGATAATTGTCTACGATCAATTTGACAGTAAAGGCATTGTAGGCATTTATCCAATAGGCCAACTGTTCGTCCTTTGACCACTTGCTGCGGTCCGGGGCATTGTTGCTCAGAAGCTCACAATACTTATCAAGCTTGGCCTTGTCCTGGATAAATCCCTTGTAATTGACAATCCCATCCTTGCTTACATGCTTTTTGAGCAATTCGTCAAAGGCCTGATGAGAAGGAGCCGAGGAATTCACCTGACCGAGTTCAGAAGAACCACATGAAAGGTTGAAGAGGAAAAGGGCAATAATTAGGAATATTTTCATCATTTATGAATCTGTTTACAAATTATCCAATCTTGAAGACATACGGAATAAAAATGATTTTAGCTTACGCATTCCTCATTTAAAGAAGGTTAAATGGGAACAGAATCAAATATACAACTGATCTCCACCCTCAATTGTCAGGAGTAAGACAACAGAAAAAATACCTCTAAAAAAGTTTTTGCTTTTACCTTTTGGGTGCAAGATTCGGATAATCCGTAATGATCCCATCCACTCCCAATTCCAACAAGCGCTCCATCTGCTCCGTGGTATTGACTGTCCAAGGGATGACTTTCATTCCTTTTTGATGGAGTTGGTCTACCGTCACTTTGGTCAAAGCAATAAAATAAGGAGAATAAATCTGAGGCTGAAATCCCAACTCAGCAAGCTGTTCGACAGGTTTGGCTGCCGTTTCCACCAACATGGCCAAGGTCACCTTGGGATAAACCTGATGCATGTATTGCAAAACTCTAAAATCAAAGGATTGAATATTGACTCTGTTCCAATCAAGTTTTCCGTCAATTACTTTATACACCATATCAGAGAATTCCTTTGGTACAGGATGGTAAGTTCCATCACCTTCAGGGCTGCTTTTGATTTCAATATTGTAGTTTGGTTTAGGCAATCCCATGTCTGCCACATACTTTTCTACCACATCAATCAGGTCCGCGAGTTTAGGTTTGCTCACATGAAACTTCACCTGCTTTGGGAAACCTGAATGGAATTTGGAACCGCAATCACACTTCAAAACTTCTGAAAAGTCCATCTGATAAATATTATGCGACTTGTCCCCTGCAGCAATTTCATTTCCTTCAGGGGTCAGGCAGATCACAGGATTCATATAGGGTTCATGAGAAACGATGACTACCCCATCTTTGGTCACTGCTAAGTCCAACTCCAAAGTCGTCGCACCAAGATCCAAAGCCTTGATCATGGCCGGAATGGTATTCTCAGGCATCAAACCCCGCGAACCACGGTGTCCTTGGAGGTCATAAGAAAATTGGGCAGAAGCAGACATGATCAGAAAGGAAAAGAAAATGGTGGAAAATAAGGTTTTCATTGGGTTCTGTTTTTTGAACAATTTACAATAGAATTTAAAGTTGACCAGAATTTTGGAGTTAATGTTTCATTAATAAATGGATTGAGATGAATCCTAATTACCGGAAAAAGCTCCGGTTGACCTCTTAGCCGTTGTCCTGCTTCTCCAGAAGCAGGATTTTAAGCAAATTATTTTAGCTTAACCAGAAGTCGGCAGAACCTTTTGTTTTTCTTCTCTATAAATTAGACCAAATTATTTCGAGTCTTGTTATACTGCTTCTTCAGAAGCAGGACTAGACTATGACGAAGTTCTTTTTCTGCTTCTGGAGAAGCAGAATAACCGGTGCATCTCCAGTAGCAGGACAAAAAAAAAATCAATACAATTCAATCTTAACTAAACCCTTCCTTCCCGAATAATCACGGGCTGAACTGAATAAATATTCTTGAGGTTCTTCTACGATTAAATCCTGCACAGGATT
>NZ_CDSBKL010000401.1:0-3573 GCF_977115555.1 Aquiflexum sp. | reverse complement strand
TTTCTGGTATATGGTCTACTTGGACATTCCTGTATGACGTGCTATGTCAACCATCGTCACGGACCTGATACCAAAACGCATAAATTGTGCAGCATCTGTTTCAATTATTTTATTTCTTGTCTCCAAATTTTCCATATTTAGATGACAAAACTCAGGAAACTATATGAAAGTTCAAAGTTTCTAAAGTTTTTTTTAAAATAAAATTCTGATAAAATGATTAACTTGTTCTTAACATTGAAATAAAATTCCAAATTAATTAAAAAAACAAAATATAATTCCATTACAAACTAAATCTTAAAATTATTACTTTACAAAAGTTAACTTTGTGAATATTTTATTCTAAATAAAAAAATGGAATTTCTTGAGACCAGTTTCGGTCATTTGGCATACAAAAAACATGGAAGTGGTAAGAATATACAACTTCTTTTTCATGGATTCGGCCAAAATATGAAAGCTTATGATCCTTTTTTAACCTTGCGGAAAGAAAATGACTGTTATCTGGTTTTTGATATGTTTTATCATGGACAGAGCAGTTGGACGTCTGTAAACCAAAAATTGACCAAAGAAATATGGAGAGATATCATCACCCTATTGATGGAAAAAGAAAAATTTGAAAAATTCCATCTGGTTGGCTATAGTATGGGCGGGAAGTTTTGCCTCGTTACCTATGAACTGTTCCCGTGTTTGGTAAAATCAATGATTCTATTAGCACCTGATGGAATAAAAACAGGCTTTTGGTACAATATGGCAACATTTCCTGGATTCCTTAACCGTCTTTTCAAGCATGTGGTTTTTCATCCTCGAAGGTTTTTCCGGACCATTGATTTATTAGAAAGTCTCGGACTACTCCAAAACAGTCTGATAAAGTTTGTAAAATCACAGATGAAAACAAGGACTATGAGGGCGCAAGTGTATTTTACCTGGAATGTATTTAAACCGCTTCAGCCTGATTTAGGTCAAATTATCAAGATGATAAGGTTAAACCACACACCGATTTCCTTATTTACAGGAACATTTGATAAAATGGTCACAACTGAAAATCTCAACAGGTTCAGTTCAAAAATTCCCCATATTTCTCTTCACGAGTTGGAATCAGGCCACAGTACTCTGATTAGGGATACTGCTAATTTTTTATCTTCAAAAAAATAGAATCGATTGAAAATTAGATCTTTATATTATTTAAATTTGGTACAAGCCAAATCATATAACTATGAAAATCTTAAAAATCCTCGTAATTATTGTTGTAATTATTGTTGCTATACCTTTGCTTGTAGGTCTCTTTGGAAAAAAAGATTACTCGGTCGTAGAAGAAATATCCATCAACAAACCCCTTTCTGAAGTCTTTGAATATGTCAAATATCTCAAAAATCAGGATAATTTCAGCAAATGGGCTAGCATGGACCCTGATATGACTAAGGAATTCAGAGGTACAGATGGAGAGGTTGGGTTTGTTTCCGGATGGAGAAGTGAGGACCCCTCAGTTGGTTCCGGAGAACAAGAAATCCTAGCGATGGAAGAAGGGAAAAGAATTGACTATGCAATGAGATTTTTTGAACCATTCGAAGGTTCTGACAAAGCATATTTTGAGTTTGAAAGCCTCAATGACAACCAAACATTAGTAAGATGGGGATTTGAAGGCCACATGGATTTCCCTATGAATTCAATGATTGTATTTATGGGAATGGAAAAAATGATAGGTGATGATTTTAAGATTGGATTGAAAAATCTCAAAGAAATCCTTGAAAATTGATAGGGATAAAATAAAAAAGAGCGATTTTGAAATCGCTCTTTTCTTTTTACAGGAATTAAATCTGTTTTAAAATCTGATTAGAACAAATCAATACATAGGAAATTCTTTTCTCAATCCCTCAAATGCATCGATCATTTCCCACTTAGGAATGAATGAAGTGTTTTTCATTCTGGCACTAACCGTTCCATTTTCGATAAATTCCAAAGCAGCTTTCAATCTCTTCTCCTCTTTGTTGTCCCAATTTTTTGCAGGATCGTCTCCTACTGTAAAGTTGACAGGAAAACCATCGAAGTATTCAGCCCTACCTTCAGAATTGGCAATGGCAAAGGTAATCGGAACCAATTCCACATTATTGCTGCTCAGGTTTCTGTTAAAACTTGATAAAGGGAAGGATCCAACCGGTTTGCCGTATGTATTGTCACCTATCAACACTAAATCCATATAAGGATCCAGGCAATTGACTAATAACTCAGACGCAGAAGCTGAGCCCCTAGAGGTTATGAAGATGACCCTATCTAGATTAAGGCTTCCTTTCTTGGAAAAATTAACCGACCTGTTATTGGAAAATTTGTTCCCGTTGTGTTTGTTGGTATACATCACCCTTCCATTGACACTTGCCGGAGCGATATAATTCAAAATCTGCTCGGTGACTGCCACAGAACCTCCCCCATTATACCTCAGGTCTATGATCAGCTCATTGATATTTTCAGCAATAAAATAGTTGAATAAATCCTCAACTTCCTGACTTCTTGTTGGGCTGAGTCCTGCAGTTGCCTTGAAACTTTGATAAACCCAATGTCCCACTTTTTTTGCACCTACCTCATATACATTTTTATACAATACCGAATTGGTTTGAAAAGCACCTTTTTGGATGGTACGAGTGGTTTCTGTTCCATCAGGTAACTTGAATTTAAAGGAATTGGTCACGCCTATTTCATTTGCACCCAAGTTAAAAGAATAACTTCCAGTACTTGTCTTGTAATCAGAAATCGGTTTGCTGTTTATTTCGAGGATTTGCCATCCTCTTTTCCAGCCGTCTTTTCCAGCAGGAGCTTCATCATATACAAAAGCAACAAACAATTTTTCATCTTGATCAAATGCAAAACTAAAACCATGAGCTCCTGTAGCCTGACCTGTAAATGCCGCATCAAACTCAGCTTTGGTTGTCAGATAAGACCATCTGTCCAAAGGTTTAAATTTCAATTCATCCAAAACAGCTTGATTAGAAGCAAATTTTGAAACATCCAATTTTTGGGGCAATTCTGCTTCCCAATAGTACCATTCTTTCATACTATCAAAAATTGCCTTTTTTACAGGATCTTCTACTACGACCGGAACCTCTTCCTCAGGATTACATGAGAAAATAAACATCATGGAGGTTACTAGCAGAACCGAAAGGGATAATTTTGCTTTTGTCATATTCAACTAACTGGTAATTTGGTAGATATACGTAAACATGGACCAAAATGGTTCAAATCACAAAATCATAAACCTTTACACCGGACCACTTGTTCGAGTTTTTTTCAATAAAAGCGAGATGCAGGGGATCTGTCTGATAATAATCCTGATCTTCAATCCTCTCAAAAAATAGGGTACATGCCACCTGAAAACTGTGATCCACCACATCTCTTGCTGCAGTAGGAGCTGGCACACCCATATAAAAATTGTTAACAGTCTTACACTTTCCAAGAACTGAGGCTTCTTTCATAAAATCTTTGATGTCTTCGCCATCCTTTAACCAGAAAAATACCTGGTGAATCATTTTTTGTTTTGCTGTTTGTTCGGCCATAAGTGAAATAGGTAATGTTGCGGCTGCACGGGGA
>NZ_CDSBKL010000400.1:0-3576 GCF_977115555.1 Aquiflexum sp. | reverse complement strand
ATCAAGGACCCAATTACTGCCGGATCTATAGAAGATACTCAGAAACAGGTTGAGTTCTCACTGAAACTGAATGCCGCAATGAACGAAGTGGTGGTTGCCATCAATGAGATAGAAACCATACGCAAAGAACTTGAGGAATTGACTATGATGAATGAGGATGAACAAATAGTCACCAAGGCCAAAGAACTTGAAGATAAAATACTTGAAGTGGAAGGAATGTTATTTGATGTCAATTTGACCGGAGCAAGGGAAGATGCCTTTAGAAATCCTATGAAACTCTATGGAAGAATCAGTGCTTTGGCTAGTGATACCGGCGGATTTGGAGCTGATTTCAAGCCGACCAATCAACAAATGGAAGTTTATAATATCTTCAGAAAACAGCTGGACGACATTCAAGTCCAATACAAAAGACTGATGGAGGAGGAGATTCCAAAGTTCAACCAATACCTTATGTCACGGGATATCCAAACGATTCTGAAAAGGTAAATTCATTTTAAGAAGGATAAAAAAAGCAAAAATCGAAAATGAAAAATTCAATAAGTATGAAATCAATTTTACTGGCAGTCACTTTTGTGTTTTTTGCTTTATCAGTACTTGCCCAAGTCAAGGTCAATGAAAAAAGGATTGAACAGCGGATATTTGAACTGGCGGAGTTTGGGAAAAATGAAAAAGGAGAAGGCCAAAGGGTAGCATACAGCCAAGGAGATATTGCCGGAAGGGCTTATTTCATGGACTTGATGCGAAAGGCAGGTCTTGAGGTTCACATAGACTTTGCGGGGAATATCGTTGGCAAAAGGGCAGGGAAGGACCCTTCCAAAAAACCCATTGCCTTTGGTTCCCACATCGACATGGTTCCCAATGGCGGAAACTATGACGGTGCTTACGGTTCCATCACTGCTTTGGAAATCATCGAAGTACTCAATGAAAACAAAATCATCACAGACCATCCTTTGGAAGTCATCATTTTCCAAAACGAAGAAGGAGGATTGGTCGGGAGCAGGGCAATGACAGGGAATCTGAAAAAGGAGGCTTTGTCACAAAAAAGTGCGAGTGGTTTGACAATTGCCGAAGGGATCAAAGCCATTGGAGGAAATCCTGACAGATTGGATGAAGTGATCAGGAAAAACGGGGATTTGGCTGCCTTTCTTGAAATCCATATTGAGCAAAGCAAAGTCCTCGAAAAACAGGGGATTGATGTGGCAATTGTAGAAGGGATTGTTGGGATAGACGATTGGGACATTACTGTTATCGGCATGGCAAATCATGCCGGAAGTACGCCAATGAATGACAGACAAGATGCGCTGATAGCGGCTTCCAAATTGGTGATCGCAGTCAATGAAGTTGTCAATAGCTATGAGGGAACTCAAGTCGGAAGTGTGGGAAAAATAACTGTTCCATCCGGTGCTCCCAATATCATTCCGGGAAAAGTGGAAATGAGCCTTCAGATGCGTGACCTTTCCGAAGAAAAGATCAAGAAAATGTTTGCTGATGTAGAAAAACGTGCTGAACAGATCGCCAAAGAAACAAATACTGAAATCAAATTTGAGAACCTCAACCTTGCTTCAACTCCCACTATGGCAAGCAGAGAAATTCAGGATAAAATGGTTCAGGCAGCCGAATCTTTTGGGATTTCTTACATCAGTATGCAAAGTGGTGCCGGTCATGATGTGCAGGAAATGGCTAAACTGGGACCTATCGGACTTGTCTTTATCCCGAGCAAAGACGGCATCAGCCACAATCCAAAGGAATATTCCTCTCCATCAGAAATGGCAAAAGGCGCCAATATCATGTTGAATACGGTTTTGTTATTGGACAAAAGTTTAACCCTAAAATTGAAATAATAAAAAATCCATCCCGAACTGCCCAATGGAAACTCTTGAATACCTCCTCAGCATTGACCTCAATTACATTGCCGTCGGACTGATTGCGATGTTCTTTATTTTGGAACATGTCCTAAGTACCCAATTTCCATTTAAAGAAAGGGGAAAGCATTTTTGGAACAGCGTCCTGTTTCAGGTGGTATTCCTGATCGGCAACTTATTTTGGGCAGGTTTCTTCGTTCTCTGTATCGAATGGCTCAATCAGAATGAAATGGGATTGTTCTACATGCTTGAAATTCCTTTATGGTTAAAGCTTATTTTGGGTGTTTTGATTTTGGATTTAGGTACTTATTGGTTTCATAGGTTGTCACATCTGTCTCCTGTTTTGTGGCGGTTTCACAGGGTTCATCACAGCGACACGAGCATGGATTCTTCCAACTATTTCCGCTCCCATCCGATTGAAGTCCTTTTCTGGTTTGGAAGTGCCCCCATCTTTATCTCAGCTATTTTTGGTTTGGATCTGCTTGTCATCGGGGTTTATTTTTTGGTATTGACTCCTTTTCTGGTCATAGAACATTCTAATCTAAAGTTCCCGGCTTGGTGGGACAAAACCATTGGCTTGGTCATCACCACACCTAACTTCCACAAGATTCACCACGATCAGGATCAGCATTATACCGACTCCAACTTTGCGGACATCTTTATACTTTGGGACAGGATTTTTGGTACGTTCAAATACAAACCCGCCGAGCAGGTGAAGTTGGGATTGGCAGAATTTGATGAAGAAAGAAAGCAGACTTTTTGGTATTTGATCAGAAGTCCATTTTTGAGAGATTGATTATCACAATTCTGCAGGAATTAAAAAATAGGAATCACCCCCTGTTGGATTATCACTTTCAATCAATAGGCAAAGTAATTGGATTTCCTTTTCAATTTTTTTATTTTTGACAAAATTAGTCAAAACGTTTATTGTCAAAAAAACAGTTTAGAATATGCTAAGTCTGGGAGAAACTATCAGAAAATTGAGGGAAGAAAGGGGAATGCCTTTGCGAACGGTAGCTGCATACCTCGATATTGACCAGGCTATTTTGAGTAAAATAGAACGGGGATTGAGAAGGCCAAACCGGGAATTGGTGGTTAAACTTGCGACCTATTTTCAGGTTCCAGAAAAAGAGTTGTTGTTGGCATTTTTGGCAGATAAGGTCTTGTATGAAGTCCAAGAAGAGGAGATCGGTTTGGAGGCTTTGAAAGTGGCAGAGGAAAGGGCAGCATATATCGCTTTTAGGAAAATTGACAGGAATGAGCTTTTGAAAAAAATTCAAAATGCTATCAGCAAATTCAAACAAGTGGAAAAGGCTTGGATTTATGGATCTTTCTCAAGAAAAGACGATGGACCCAAAAGCGATGTGGACATTGCTATACAGGCAGATGCAAATTTTTCCTATTTTGATTTGGTGGAAATACAGCATGAATTGGAAAAAATCATCAACAGAAAAGTGGATGTGGGTTTTATCGATTCTTTCAAGCCCTATATTTTGGAGCATGTCAAAGAGGACCTAAAGCTCATATATGAAAGATAAGCATATGGACAGCCAATTCAGATTGGATCAAATCCTCAAAGCTATTTCTGAAATTGAGCGTTATGTGAAGGGATTGGATAAGTTGGCTTTTTGTGAAAATGGTTTGGTCCAAGATGCCGTTTTGATGCAATTTATAGTTATCGGCGAATCAATCAATTATGTGGAAAATGGAATAT
>NZ_CDSBKL010000399.1:0-3594 GCF_977115555.1 Aquiflexum sp. | reverse complement strand
GCTTCTCCACTTCCTCCTCCGTAGATAAATGGAACCAAGAGAGTCAAGGATTCCATTTTTCCTTGAGACCAATTGAAAGCATAATCCCTGTCCAATCCTCCTTCTGATGTATTGGCTGAAGTAATGTTGGATTGGCCTCTTGTTGAAAAAGAGCCGTATTCAAGCACAGTCATGAACCTGCTCAGATTGGATCCGACAGCTAGACAAGCTCCCAATACCAAAATCAAAATTGTTTTGGCAAAGGCTGGTAATGTTTGGGATTTAAAGGAATCTACGATCTGACCGATTCCATAAACCAAAACAATCAATATTGTGTAATAGGTGATCTGAAGGTGGTTGAATTTGAGTTGGAGCATCAGACCAAAAGCAAATAGCGCAAGGCCCAAAATCTTTTTACCCGAAAAGGTCAGATGGATTCCTGCCAAAATCAATGGAATGAGGCAAATTGCCCATATTTTGGCATTATGACCTGCATCTAGACTGATGATGTGGAAAGTGTTGAAAGCAAAAGCGACAGCACCTGCAACAGAAAATTCAGGCCTGACTTTGAAACTCAAAAGGAGAATATACATGGCCACCATTCCAAAAAACAAGGAGTTGACGGGGTGGGGTAGTCCTAAAGTGACTGCTTTAATCAGAAAATTGGTGATGTCTCCTGGTATTTCAAAACTTACCAAGTAGGCAGGCATGCCGCCAAACATACTGTTGGTCCAAAGTGCTTCCTCACCTGTCTCAGCACGGTAATCCATGACTTCCTTTGCCGCACCTTCCCATTGAAGGATATCATATTGGAAAAGGATTTTGCCATCAAAAACAGCAGGTGAGAAATAAAACAAAACTATCAGGTAAAAAACCACAACTCCAACTAGGTGTGGCAAGATGTCATTTTTGAAGTTGATCTGCATTATATGAATCAGTTCTTATTGAAAGAATGGCGCAAATTAAAAAATAAATAGGATTATCTGTCGACTTTTAAAATTCCTAATACACTTATAATCCGCTAGCAAGCCCGACCAAAGAGGTGGTTCCAAAAAAAAGGCGGAAGAAGCAGGCTCTTTACCCAATTCTTCCAGCCACTTAAAATATTGCTTAAATTGAATTTTATTACAGGGTTTCCCCAATCTATGGACTATGGTCTACCAACTATCGACTCCTTCTACTTCTCAAAAATCTTATAATATACCTCACTCCATTTCAACTCATTTTGAAGGTTTCTAATGGTGGTTTGTCCATCGATGTTGACAGATTCTATACCTGCAATATTGGCAAAGTCATTTAGAATTGCCGTTGAAAGATTTTGACTGAAGCAAGTATGGTGTGAACCACCTGCCAAAATCCATGCTCCGCACCCAGTTTTCATATCAGGAAGTGGCTTCCATATGACTCTGGCGACAGGCAATTTTGGCAATTCATGCGGTGCATCTACCGCCTCAACTTCATTGACGATCATCCTGAATCTATTTCCCATATCTACGAGAGAAGCATTGAGTCCTTTGCCGGCTTTGACATTGAATACCAACCTGACAGGATCCTCTTTTCCGCCAATTCCCAATGGATGGACTTCGCAGGAGGGTTTACCCGATGCTAGACATTCATCCACCTCCAACATATGTGATCCCAAAACAAGGCTGTTGCTTGGATCAAAATGGTAAGTATAATCCTCCATAAAAGCATTTCCACCTTCCAAACCCGTTCCCATTACTTTCATTGCCCTGACCAAAGCGGCTGTTTTCCAATCTCCCTCACCTGCATAGCCAAAACCCCTTTTCATCAGTCTTTGGACAGCAATACCGGGAAGCTGCCGCATACCGTGTAAGTCTTCAAAGGTGTTGGAAAAAGCTTTAAAACCTCCCTCCATAAGAAATTTTTCCAATCCGATTTCAATCCTTGCAGCTTCTACTAAGGAATCTCTTTTTGCTCCTCCGGCTTTTAGGGATTCAGCCAAAACGTATTCACTTTCATATTCCAAGATCAACCCGCTAATTTCTGCATTTGTCACAGCATTGATTTTCTGGACCAAATCACCAACCGGAAAAGTATTGACAGCAAATCCGAATCTCATTTCTGCTTCCACTTTGTCTCCTTCTGTGACGGCTACATTGCGCATGTTATCTCCAAATCTTGCGATTTTCATACCCTGCCAATCATGCCAACCGGCTGCAGCACGGCACCAGCCGTCGATTTCTTGATGAACTTCCTTTTCTTTCCAATAACCCACCACCACTTTCCTATTAATTCTCATCCGACTTGCCAAAAACCCAAATTCCCGATCACCATGAGCGCTTTGATTGAGATTCATGAAATCCATGTCAATGGAATTCCATGGAATATCGCGGTTGAATTGGGTATGAAGGTGGAGGAGAGGTTTATTAAGGATTTTGAGACCGTTGATCCACATCTTGGCCGGAGAAAAAGTATGCATCCAAGTGATAATCCCGATGCAATTTTTAGCCTGATTTACCTCCTGACATATTTGGTTGATTTCTTCAGTTGTTTTTACAATAGGCTTGAAAATGATGTTGACTGAAATTTCATTGGATTGGTTCAGCTCTCGGGCGATAATTTGGGAATGTTCGGCAACTTGGGCTAAGGTTTCTTCTCCATAAAGGTGTTGGCTACCTGTGATAAACCAAACTTCATTCTCCGGGAAATTTTTCATTTGAATGTTGATTTTAAAACTAAAGTCTCTTAAATGGAAGTGATGATAAAAAGGCAACCCATTTTCCAATGAATATTATTTTTCATTTTTTGAATGGCTTTTGGCAATAATTTTAAATAGGGTTTATTAAGTGTTATAATTACACATAATAACACATATTTAAAAACAGAAGATAAAAAATTAATCAATCGCCCCGGTGATTTCTGTAAGCGGAATAAAGTTTTGAACAGTCAAAATAGTTTGTTTGTATTGTTCCTCATCTAAAGAATAGTAAAAAGCCCCCTTTTTTGAACTCAATCGCTCTTTCTCTTTTTCTTTTTTCAAAAGGTTGGTGGAAAGTACCTTTCTGGTAAAGTTCCGTTTGTCAAATTTTGTATTGTAGAGACCTTCATACATGTTCTGCAACTGTGGCAAGGTGAACTTCTCCGGCAATAATTCAAAGAGAATAGGGTGGAAAGCGGCTTTATATCGCAGTTTATCAAGGGCGATGCCTACCATTTCCTGATGGTCAAAAATGAGTTTTGGAAGGTCTTTCATCGGAAACCATCTCGCATGAAAGTCATCATTGATTTGTTGCTCGTATTTTCCTATGTCAATCAAAGCGACATAGGTGACTGCAATCACCCTTTCGATAGGATCTCGGTTTGGCTTGCTAAATGAACGCATTTCTTCCAGGTAAATGTCTTGTAGTCCTGTGAGTTGTTTCAGGATTCGGGAAGCCGCTTCATCTAAAGATTCCTCAGGCTGCACAAAACCACCCATCAGAGACCATTTTTCCTTTTCGGGGGCAAAGCCTCTTTGGATCAAAAGCAATTTGTATTCATTTCCATCAAATCCAAAAACGATACAATCTACCGCAACAAGAATTCTAGTTTGGTTTGAGTATTTCATTGTTAATTCAAATCTATCTAAAATTTTTTTATTCCATTCTAAAA
>NZ_CDSBKL010000398.1:0-3603 GCF_977115555.1 Aquiflexum sp. | reverse complement strand
TGATTTTTTTATAAAATCTATAAACTTACCGAGGTTTCAAAAAAAAAAAAGAGGAACTTTTAAAGCTCCTCTTTTCAAAAAGAATAATTGCGCGATTACATCATACCGCCCATTCCTCCACCTCCCATTGGAGGCATGGCAGGAGATTCTTCTTTTACGTCGGCTACTACACATTCTGTAGTCAATAGCAACGCTGCGATAGAAGCGGCGTTTTCAAGTGCCAATCTTGTCACCTTGGTAGGGTCAATTACACCTGCTTCGAAAAGGTCTTCATAGACATCTGTTCTGGCATTGTAACCGAAATTACCTTTGTTTTCTTTGATTTTGTTGATGACAACAGAACCTTCACCTCCTGCATTTGCGACGATTGTTCTCAATGGAGATTCTATTGCAAATCTGACAATGTTGATACCGGTATCCTGATCTTCGTTTTCACCTTTAAGGTTGTCCAAAGATGATACTGCTCTAACCAAAGCAACACCGCCACCTACGACAACACCTTCCTGAACAGCAGCTCTGGTTGCATGCAAAGCATCGTCAACTCTATCTTTCTTTTCTTTCATTTCTACTTCAGTGGCAGCTCCGATGTAAAGGATGGCTACGCCACCTGACAGCTTAGCCAATCTTTCCTGGAGTTTTTCTCTGTCATAGTCAGAAGTTGTTTTTTCTATCTGAGCTTTGATTTCATTGATTCTTGCAGTGATACCTGCTTTTTCACCTGCACCGTTGACAATAGTAGTATTGTCTTTGTCAATGTTGATTTTTTCAGCAGTTCCAAGGTATTCAATAGTGGCATTCTCAAGTTTGTAACCTCTTTCTTCAGAGATCACAGTTCCACCTGTCAAAATTGCGATGTCTTCCAACATTGCTTTTCTTCTGTCACCGAATCCAGGAGCTTTTACAGCTGCTACTTTCAAGGCACCTCTGATTTTGTTTACTACCAATGTTGCCAAAGCTTCACCGTCAACATCCTCAGAGATGATCAATAAAGGTCTGCCTGACTGTGCTACTGGCTCCAAAACAGGAAGCAATTCTTTCATTGAGGAGATCTTCTTGTCGTAGATCAGGATATATGGTCTGTCCAGCTCAACTTCCATTTTTTCGGTGTTGGTCACAAAGTATGGAGAAAGGTAACCTCTGTCAAACTGCATACCTTCTACGGTACGTACTTCAGTTTCAGTTCCTTTTGCTTCCTCAACTGTGATGACACCGTCTTTACCAACTTTGTCCATTGCATCTGCAATCATCTTTCCGATTTCTTCGTCATTGTTTGCAGAAACGGTAGCTACTTGCTGGATTTCTTTGCTAGTGGATATCGGTTTGGAATTGGCTTTCAATTGGGCAACTACGGCAGAGACTGCTTTGTCAATTCCTCTTTTAAGATCCATTGGATTGGCACCTGCTGCCACGTTTTTGATACCAAGGCCAAAAATCGCCTGGGTCAATACAGTTGCAGTTGTAGTTCCGTCTCCTGCATTGTCTGCGGTTTTGGAAGCTACTTCTTTTACTAACTGAGCTCCCATGTTTTCAATCGGCTCAGACAGTTCAATTTCTTTTGCAACAGTCACCCCATCTTTGGTGATCGCTGGTGCACCGAATTTTTTGTCAATAATGACGTTTCTTCCTTTTGGTCCGAGGGTTACTTTTACTGCGTCTGCAAGAGCATCCACTCCTTTTTTCAATCTGTCTCTTGCGTTGGTATTGAAAAATAGTTCTTTAGCCATTTTTTTGTTGTTTTAGGTTCTTTTTAATAATTGAAATAGATGATTACAGGATAGCAAAAATGTCTGATTCTCTCATGATGAGGTAATCATGCCCTTCAACTGCAAGTTCAGTACCTGCGTATTTGCCATAAAGCACTTGGTCACCCACTTTTACAGTCAATGGCTCGTCTTTTTTGCCGCTTCCTACTGCGATGACAGTTCCTTTTTGTGGTTTTTCCTTGGCAGTGTCAGGAATATAAAGTCCGGATGCGGTTTTTTCTTCTGCTGCAGCAGGCTCCACCAGAACTCTGTCTGCAAGAGGTTTGATGTTTACTTTCGACATAATTATTGGATTTTTAAAGGTTAGTAACAAAATCTTGTAAACCACAATTATCACTTCTTGTGCCAAATAAGATATTACAGTGCAAACTGACATATAGTCCGTCAATTAGAACAAAATCCTGTCAATCTTTTTGAAATTTTAAAATTTTCCCTGTCAATTTTTCCAAGACATTTTTTTATGATGTCAGTTTTTTCTAAATTTTCACAAACTGAACCTTATGAAAAGCTTATCAGAAAACTGGATCACAGAAGGATTGATAGATTTTGAATACAAAAAATACCTTCTTTTGGCGTACTTGCAACATGTCGGAGGACAGTTCAAAGAAGTGAAGCTTTATCCTCCGCTGGCAGATTTGATTCAGCATTATACCAGACTCAAAAGTTTTGAGCAAAACAGAGATCAGATCAAATCAGCTTTTCCAAAAACGCTCCAAGCTCCGGATTCCATGGAAATGAAGTTCAAATATCAACCTCTGATCATGGATGATGAGGTGATGAAGCAGTTGGAGGAAATTGTAGCTTTTTCACTTCCCCAACTTAAAAATCATATTGAAGACGGGAAAAATATTTACGATTTTTTGGAGAAGGAAATGAATATTGAGCCGATTGGTATTTCTCCCTTGTATCAAAAAGAAGGCTATGTTTTTCTTTCGTTTGAAAAGTCGAAAGAAGTATTTGTCTATAGATACAGGGTGAATCTGTTTCAAAACAGCATCGATTCTTTCAAGGGAATCATGATGCAACTTGTTCAAAAAGTAAGGAGGTCCATCCTGAATACCTTTGAACAAATGAAACTTGACCTCATTAAGACTAATAAAGAGCTCCCAAATCCTGCCACTTACAGCATCTGTAGCAGGCAGCAGATTCCTTTGGAGGAGAGTTTTGTCCCTATCAGTAAAAGATTACTTTTAAAAGTAGTGGAATAAAAAAAGCCCGCTAGGAGCGGGCTTTGAATTTTTTAATTTTCGTTTTCTGTCGAATCGACCGGTTCAATTGGGGCACCTTCTGTTGGTAAAAGGCTTTCCGAATCACCAAAAGAAGGACTGACTATTTGTTTTCTTGCATTTTCAATGTTTGGAGATGAAGATTGTCCTGGCTGTATGGTTGAATAAAAAGCAGAAGATGAAAGAGAAAGGACCAAAATAGCAATTGCCAAAACCCAAGTGGATTTTTCTAGAATATTTCCGGTTTTGGTCACCCCCATGATTTGGGAAGCTCCTGCTCCAAATGCCGCTCCTACGCCTCCTTTTGAATCTTGAGCCAGAATGACTAGAACCAATAAAACTGCTAAAATTATAATTAATGTAATCAGAAATGTGAACATATGAATGATATTATGAATCCAAGCTTTTAATTAAGTCCGCAAAGTAAACGTTTTTATCTGGGAATTTCACCATTAATTTTTGATAAATTTCTTTTGCTTTTTGTTTTTTTCCCTGCTTTACCAACAGTTTCGCATAAGATTCCGATAACAAGGTCGGGTGTAGATGGGTACTATTTTCAGAAAGATCAGCCTGCTTCTGGAAATCTTCCATTTCTTTGAGCGTGGCCAATTTGA
>NZ_CDSBKL010000397.1:0-3619 GCF_977115555.1 Aquiflexum sp. | reverse complement strand
GAAAATTTTTTTAATTATTTTTAATTTAAATAAAAAGAAATAAGGATTTCTAATCCCAAAAAAAGTCTATTTTAAAAATGGAATTCTGATTTCCAGAGATTTGATTGAAATTCTAAGTTGGTCAAAAAAAAGTAGGCTTGGAAAAAAAGGGTGAAATCCCTTCAAGCTGAAAACAAAGATAATTAGTTGTGGTTTATGGGAGTATCGAAAGAGGGCAATCACGTGGATTGTCCTTTTTCTTTAAAAAAAGCTGGAATATGGAATTTGAGAAATACATTAAAATAATCGGTGATTCTTATTACGGGTATTGGAATTACCTTATAAGTGAGATGTTTTACCCCTCTTGGCACAATTACTTTTGGTGGTTGTTGGGATTATCAATAGGGGTTTGGTTGTTGGAAATTATTCGCCCCTGGAGGGAAAATCAATCAGTATTCAGAAAGGATTTTTGGCTGGATGGTTTTTATATGTTCTTCAATTACTTCCTGTTCTCTTTGATAGCGTATAATGCCATTTCCAATGTTGCCGTAGAGGCATTCAATGACTTCTTGGGAATATTCGGGATTGAAAACACAGTAGCGATTCATATAGAAAGCTGGCCAAGATGGTCGCAGTTTTTGCTGTTATTCTTGGTGGCAGATTTCATACAATGGAATGTCCACAGGGTATTGCATAGGGTTCCCATCCTTTGGGAGTTTCATAAAGTCCATCACTCTGTGGAGGAAATGGGATTTGCAGCGCATCTCAGGTTCCATTGGATGGAAACAATCCTTTACAAGTCTGCCCAATATATCCCTTTGGCAATGATCGGTTTTGGACTGGAAGATTTCTTCATTGTCCATATTTTTACAACTGCCATCGGTCACTTGAACCATGCCAACTTGAGGATTACTTATGGTCCTTTGAAATATATCCTCAATAATCCAATCATGCATCTTTGGCACCATGTAAAGATTTTGCCAAAAGACAGGCCATATGGAGTCAATTATGGCATTACGCTCAGTGTTTGGGATTACCTTTTTGGTACAAATTATATCCCGCATGAAGGTCGGGATGAAGCATTGGGTTTTGAAGGAATGGAAGAATTTCCCCAGACTTTTTTTCAACAGATCACTTATCCGTTTATAAAGAAAAAGCAACATGAAAGCAACAATCAATAACTGGCGTTTTGTCATCCTACTTAGCCTGACTTTGGGATTGGCTCCGTTTGTTCCTGAGCCACATATATGGGGCAAACTCAAATGGATTGCGGGCGGAGCCAAAGGAATGGCCGCTATGGATTGGTTTGATTTTGTATTCCACGCGATTCCATGGGCTTTATTGATCAGACTGTCTATCCTTCAGCTGACTGGCAAACTTGCAAAAGAAGTTGAAAATCAAACCAAAGCATAAAAATGCTATGTGATTTTGGTTACGGTTTGGCATCGTTAATGGCCATAACTTTGTAATCATAAATAAACGAAAAAAACCATGTTTGACTTCTTTAAAACTAAACCAAAAAAATATACAGACCTGTTTTGCGAAGATTTCCAGAAAGGAATGACTGCCAAAGATGCTGTAATCCTTGATGTAAGAACAGCTGGGGAATTTCACTCAGGAAAGCTAAAAGGAGCAAGGAACATCGATATGATGAGTCCAAACTTCATGGCACAGATCCAAAACCTTCCTAAGGACAAAAAGTATTACATATACTGCCGAAGTGGAAACAGGAGCGGACAAGCCTGTGAAATCATGAGCGAAATGGGATTTGAACACACTTATAATATGGCCGGAGGAATAATCAGATGGCCATATGAAATAGCATAGATTATTAATTGGGTTGAATGGTGTTAAAGTCCATCGGCAGCTAAAACTGACCGATGGATTTTTTTTTTAATATAGGTATTCATTGTATTTCCAGTCCGTTTTTCTTGATCGAGAAACCAAGCTTTTCCAATCCATCAGAGATTTCGGGAGCCTGCATGAAAAGTTTCCATCCCAATCCCGTACGATAATTTTCGATCATGCCTACTATCGGCCCCTGGTCAATCGCCAAGTATCTTTGGGGAAAGAAATTATGCTCCGGACTCATGGCGTCATAAAAGCCATATCTCCCAAAAACCTTGTCTCCATAGTTTAAATAGAGGTTTTTCAGCACCTTCATGGACTCCTCATAGGTGTAAGGAATGGAAGACAAAGCTGCAGTCGGAGAAATTACCCCGGTGTCATTTCCCGGACGGTGGGCATTGTAGAAATTAATGGAGTAGGAGGCAGTCAGGCCCCACAAGTCTTCCCCATATCCTTTGAAGTTTCCTGGATTTTCAATACACCAAGCCCTGTTGATGAGTGTTTGGTTCTGGTTTTCCTGCCAATAATCCGCATATTCATCATTCAATCCCCTTGGATCCAAGCCCATGTAGGAATAATGTGCCCAGAATAAAGGGCCTCCCATTATTTCGGCGTAATTATGTCTGAGCTGTAATGGAAATCCAAAAGCTTCTACTTCATTTTTGATGGCTCCTGATCGTGCCCATCCTTCATGGTAAGCAGCAGGGTCAATGGTATAAGTAGGGGAAGCGGCTGCAAGTACATAGGTTATCAGGCACTCATTGTATCCTTCTAAGGGAAAATTCATTTCCCAACCAAAGTTGGGTGACCAATGCCAATAAAGTACCTTTTCCCCATTCTTTGTGTGGAAATTCCATTGCATTTCTTCCCAAAGTTTGTTGATCCTTGTCGACAAAGCCTTTTCTTCATTGCTACCGTTTCGGTAATATTCTCTTACT
The DNA here is from genome assembly GCF_977115555.1 of Aquiflexum sp. NCBI lineage: Bacteria > Pseudomonadati > Bacteroidota > Cytophagia > Cytophagales > Cyclobacteriaceae > Aquiflexum > Aquiflexum sp. The sequence continues at coordinate 854 of NZ_CDSBKL010000397.1, read as the reverse complement.
GCGATCAATCCCTGCATCAGAAATGCAGATTCTACAAGATCTGCGCCATCATCTTTTGGAGAAAAAGGTTTGGTCTTTCCTGTTTGTCCGTCCAGCCAATGTGCCCAAATGCCATGGTAGCGATCGGCTTTTTCTAAGAATGAAACCATTTTTTCAAAATGAGCAAGTCCTTGTTCTTTGCTTAACCAGCCCCTTTCAATTCCGGCAATCAATCCAAAAATACCAAAGCCTGTCCCTCCTGTAGTGACGATATGGGCATCATTTTCTGGGTAATCTCCATCAATGTGAATTCTCTCAGCCGCCATCGCGGAGTTAGGTTCTGAACCTTGATAAAAATATCTGAAAGTATAATATTGAACCATATCCAATAGTTCTTCCTCATTCATTTCCCTGGTTTGGGTAGATATTTGACCTATTTCCTTCTTCCCTTTGTTGGTGACTGCTTCAATTTTATAGTCTATTGGCTTTCTTCCATCTTCCTTATTCATCCAAAAATCCATCAGCAACGTGTCCGAAGTTTCTGCCCTTTGGGCAAATTCGCCTCCATCCAAACTGGCAAAAATCAAATAAGAATTTGCTCCCTCAATTTTTGACCATTGGAGTTCAATGTGGCTGTCATAAGGAAAAACAAGGATTTCAACCTCTTTTTGATTGCATGAAAAGAAACCAGATAAGGCAAGCAGGGAGCTGATAAAAATATGTCGGATTTTCATGGGTTCATTGGTTTTAAGTAGATTCGCTCGATTGCGTTTTTTTTGACTCTATCGTATCCGAATGGTATATTGACAAACTCGTCCGACGCCCAAATAGGAAATAGATTTCGATAAAATGGACTTTTGGGATTGCCTGATTGT
>NZ_CDSBKL010000396.1:0-3646 GCF_977115555.1 Aquiflexum sp. | reverse complement strand
CGATTGGCTGAGTGTCTGTTCAAAAGATGCACCGGTAAGTAGCCATGCTTTTATCAATTCCACCTCAGCTTCTACGGGTTGCCTTTTCTCCTTTGGTGGCATATGGTCTTCATGGTCCAAGGGCAGCATCATCCTTGTGATAAGCTCACTTTCCAATGGGTTTTTGGGACTTAGGACCTCACCGTTTTTCCCTCCATTTAATAAGGTTTCCCTCGAAGTCAGGACCAAATCTCCTTTGTTGTTTTTTTCATTATGACAGCTACGGCAGTTTTGGTTAAGGATCGGTTGAACTACCTCTTCAAAGAAAACAGCATTCTGCCAATTCTCCTCATCAAGAAATAAGGGCTCAAACTGCTCCTCCATTTTCCATCCAAAAGTTTCCTGAATTCCTTCGGGCAAAACCTCCGTCAGGTAAGTTTCTCCGTGGGTGAGATTTCCTCCCAAATGCCCGGTCAATGTCAGTGTAAGAAACAGAACTCCCGAACCAATATGGATCTTTGGGTTTGATATGGATTGATTTTTTCTGACTTGGAAATATAGAAAAAGGCAGATCAAGGCTGTCACAATACCCAAAACCAAGTGGTTCTTCACTGTATCAAAGGCATATCCTTCCTGATTGTAGAGAATAATTCCGGTGATACACGCAAAAAATGACATCAAGGTGCTTAAAAGCAAGGCAAACTGCACAGTGGGAAAAAGCAGGTTTTTGTCCTTTCTGGGATAATACATCAAGATTAGGGCAAACAAAATGAACCCAATCGGCAAATGGACTATCAAAGGGTGGAAGCGTCCAATCAGTGGGAGAATGAATAGCGGCATTGGTTTCGTTTAGGCTAAAATGTCTCTGATGATTTCACCTTCCACATCTGTCAGTCGAAAAGGCCTTCCCTGAAAATCGTATGTAAATTTTTCGTGGTCAAATCCTAAAACCTGTAAAATCGTGGCATGGACATCATGGACGGAAACTTTTCCTTCTAGGCCCGAAAACCCAAAATCATCCGTTTGGCCATAACTTGTCCCGTTTTTGATGCCTGCCCCTGCCATCCACATAGTAAACGCATCCACATGATGGTCACGGCCTTTGTATCCCATGGTTTTTCCTTCCCTGTTTTCCTGCATCGGCGTTCTTCCAAATTCACCTCCCCACACCACCAAAGTATCTTCTAATAATCCTCTTTGCTTGAGGTCGAGTAAAAGAGCAGCAATCGGTCGGTCGATTTCATTGCATTTGTTTCTTAATCCCAAATCAATCGCCGTGTCATGGTCTGTTCCATGGCTGTCCCATCCCCAATCATACAACTGAACAAAGCGAACCCCTTTCTCTACCAGTTTTCTAGCAAGCAGGCAATTGTTGGCAAAAGCTTCTTCTCCGGGTTTCGTACCATACAATTGGTGAATGTATTCAGGTTCATCGTTGATGTTCATCACATTGGGAACTTCAATCTGCATTCTATAAGCCATTTCATATTGGTTGATTCTGGCCAAAGTTTCCGGGTCGCCAAATGCTTCAAACTCGGCTTTGTTCACTTCGTTGATGGAGGAGATCAATGTCTTTTTGAGGTCACGGTTGATTCCTTTTGGGTCTTCAAGGTAGAGTACCGGATCACCTTTTGAGCGGCATTGGACTCCCTGGTAAACTGAGGGCAAAAACCCGCTTCCCCAAACGCTTTTTCCGGCATCAGGGGTTTTTCCTCCTGAAGTCAATACCACAAATCCGGGGAGATTTTGATTTTCAGTACCAAGGCCATAAGTCACCCAACTTCCCAAGCTTGGTCTTCCCAATCTCGGACTTCCTGTTTGCATGAAGAGTTGGGCAGGACCATGGTTAAATTGATCGGTATGCACAGCCTTGAGGAAGGCGACTTCATCTACCACTTTTGAAAAATGCGGTAAGTAATCAGACACCCAAGCGCCGGATTCGCCATGTTGGGCAAAGTTGGATTGGGGACCAAGGAGATTGGGCACACCACGGATAAATGCGAATTTCCTTCCTTCCAAAAGAGATTCAGGACAAGGTTGGTTGTTATATTTGACAAGTTCAGGTTTGAAATCAAAAAGCTCCAACTGCGATGGTGAACCTGCCATATGCAGGTAGATGACAGATTTTGCTTTCGCAAAAAAAGGAGGAGGCAAAGGAGAAAGAGGATTCAAATCCCTGTCGGAAAGTTGAAGTCCTTGAACTTTGGGTACGCCGGGATTTGTCTCGCAGCCAAATAGCAAGGGTGCCAAGGCCAATCCGCCCATTTTGCTGACGCAGTCCATCAGAAAATGCCGCCTTGTTTGTTTTTCAAGTTGGGTGTGGTGAAGCTCGGTCAATAAGTTTTCCAGCCTTTTCATTTCAGGATTTGGTTAGAAATTCGTCCAGGTTCAACATGGCATTGGCTACCAAAGTATAAGCTGCCAATTCCGGATTCCCTTCGACTTTTTTGTCTTGTAAAAATTCTTTCAGTTCCTCAGGTTTGGATCTGTAATTGGTCAATGCTTCTTGATACAGGTTCAACAGGCTTTTCTGTTTGGATTCTGAAATTGGCACCAACATTATTTTTTCATAGGTTTCTGCAATGACTGTTCTGGGGTCTTTATGGGTGTCTTGGGACATTTTTTCCCCAAGTTTGAAAGCGGCCTCGATATACACCGGATCATTCAAAATCGCCAATGCCTGAAGCGGAGTATTGGTCACGATCCGTTTGCTGATGCAGACTTCCCTGCTGCCGGCATCAAAACTGATAAACGAAGGATAGGGACTGGTTCTTTTCAAAAATGTATATACCGACCGTCTATATTGGTCTTCGCCTTCACTAGTCACCCATGATTCACCGTTATACACTGTCTGCCAGATTCCTTCAGGTTGGTGAGGCATGACACCTTTGCCATACATTTTGTCACTGATCAGACCCGATACTGCCAAAGCCTGATCACGGACCTGTTCGGCACTCAGTCTGAATCTAGGTCCTCTTGCATACCACCTGTTTTCAGGATCTTTTTCATGTATTTCAGGACTGATTTTGGAGCTTTGCCTGTAGGTATGGGAGTTGAGAATTTCCTTGATTAGGGATTTGAGGCTCCAATCATATTCGTACATCAGCTTCCAAGCCAAGTGATCGAGTAATTCCGGATGGGAAGGCAGATCCGATTGGGTTCCCATATCCTCCAAGGTATTGACCAATCCCCGTCCGAATATTTGTGCCCATACCCTATTGACCAAGGTCCGTGCCGTTAGCGGATTTTCTTTGTCTACCATCCAATAAGCAAGTCCCAGCCTGTTTTTTGGCCATTCGGGATTCCAATTGTTTAGGGTTTCGGGTGTTTTTGGGGAGACTTCTTCTCCGAGCAACATCCAGTTTCCCCTTTCAAAAACATTGGTTTTTCTCTTCATGAAATCAGGATTTTCGATCATGATGGGAAGAGTCAGTGGTTTTGCGGCCAACAGATTTTTCCAATCCTGCTCGATACTGAGGTATTCCGGTTTGTCTTTTCCGGGTAAAGATTTTACAAACGCAAACCATACTATCGCTGAAGTGGATTGCTGTGGTTTGGCTTTTGGGTTTACGGCACTGATGAAAAGATCGGTCTTTCCTTTGATTTCCTTAAATGGAATGGCTCTTGTGATTCTCCCTTCAGTTTTATCAATGGTAAATTGGCTGAG
>NZ_CDSBKL010000395.1:0-3660 GCF_977115555.1 Aquiflexum sp. | reverse complement strand
AAGAAAAAATTTATGTATTGGGTAAAAATAGGTGATGAACTGACAAATCAAATTATTGAATATTGTAAAATATCCTCTTTTTCTATTTCATATGATATCAATAAAAAAATTATATATTGTAATCATCCCCATTTACCCCATAAATTAAAAATAAGGCATTCTATCCATACACAATTTTCAATGGATGCCATAAAGCTTCATTGCCTGGATTTTCAGAACCATGTGATCATTTCTATCAAATCGGGAATAGCAGCCGTAGCGGTTTATGAAAATTTTCAATTGGTAGACCATAAGGTTTTCCGTGCATATATGGTGCGGAAAAAGCAGGGAAAGAGCCAGATCAAACATTTGAAGACAAAAGGCAAGTCCAGGGCAGGATCTCGGGTTAGGTTACAAGAGACCCTTGATTTTTTTGAGAATATCAATGAAAGGTTACAGACTTATTTTGAAGATAAAAGGATTGATTTGATTGCCTTCGGCTGTTCTCCTACCCTATTCCCGTTTTTTTTTCAGGGAAAAAAGATTCCTCCATTTGAAAAAACTGACCATAGAATATTCAAAATCCCTGTCCATATACCCTCAGCAACATTTGAGAACCTTGAGAAAGCCTACAGTTCGATTTCTCAAACCAAAATTTGGATAGATGAAAACAACAAAGAATTTGTCAACTCATTTTTGAGCGCTCCTGAAAGCCCGGAAATTGGAAATCAGGATGAAGATTGGTAATTCAGAAATTGATTAATTGGAACAATAATTGGTACTAGTCTACCAAATTCAATTCATCTCTATGATTCGTACCTGTTTGTTTTTGATTGTTGTCATTCAGTTTTTATTTGTCAAGGATATTTTCGCGCAGCGATATGGTACTGCTTTGGGCCTAAGGATGGGAAACAATTCCTATAGCAGGACTATTGGACTTTCTATCCAACAGCGGGTTTTTAAACATTTGACCCTGGAAGGTATTGTTCAATCTGATTTTGATAGGAACACGACATTTCACATGTTAATAGAAAAACATAATCCTATTATTTCAAAGCGGTTTAATTACTATTTGGGTGCAGGAGTATCCTCAGGATGGGAGGAAAGTTTTGTTAAAGTTCCCGAAACCAACCAAATCATCCATATATATGGAAATCCGACTACAGGCGTGGACCTTGTTGGAGGGATAGAAATGACACTTGCCAATACGGTGATTTCAGTGGATTACAAGCCGAACTTCAATCTTTCAGGTAGGGAAGAATTTTACCGCAGTCAGGTTGGGATCTCTGCAAGGATGGTCTTGGTCAAAAGTAAAGAACAGGATAAAAAGAGAAGAAAAAGGGAAAGGGAGAAGAGAAGGAGTAAGAAGAAGTAAGCAGTAGGCAGTGATCAGTCTCAGTTGGCAGGTTGGAAAGACGGTTGATATTTTGGGTTGGATTGAATTTAATCTGCTTGGCCCAAAAGAGGTTTTGTTGGGATGGGGTTTTGGATTCTCCTTTTCTGCCAATGTCATTGGGGCTTTTCTTCTTCACTTTCCGCATTCCTTCTCTCACTGCTTCGTCTAAACATTTCCTTGGCTTCTTCTGAGTAGCATGTCATTTCTTCCAAGGTGATGTAGGGAATATGTTGGTCATCCAAAGGGATGAAGAGGTTTCTGATGTCCCTGTCGAGTTCTTTGTCGCTGATGTTGATTTGTTTTTTCATAGGGGTTTTTGGTTTGGGTCGTTATTGAATTTTATGCATCATACTCTCAATGGTGCATCTCAAAAATAAGGTTATAATAAGTTTGAACTTAATCTGAAAAATGTTTTTGGGACGGTTGGTGTCGGGATTTTTTTTTAGTGAGAGGCTGGAAAAATGATGGGGGTATTTGGTAGAGATATGCTGTAAACTTCAAAGAGGCTGTTACTCTTCAAGGTGAATTAAAATATTCCAATTATTTAAAACTTGTAATTAAGGTAGTAATAATTTAAAAATATCAATATAGTTGGGGAAATAATTGACCTATTTGGGGAAGTATTTCGGTCAGTTCATCCTAAATTACAAAAATATTTCATCAAAATTCTTTAAATTTTTATATTGAAAACTGGAGGTTCCAGGTATTTAACCAAAACTAAAATTAACCAGCACTATGAAAAAGATTCTCTTATTTTCGTTTGTAATGTTGTTCATCTTCTCAAGCTGCAGCGATGAATCAATGATTACTCCTCCTGAAAATGTAAATTTAAAAGCCGACCCACTTGAGTCTGCAAAGCGGGAGTTATTGACCTTTATGGAACAAAATAAAGCCAATTTGCCCAGTTCCACATCCAATAATTCCGCAAGAATAACTTCTGAATCTGGAATAAACCGTTCTGGGTGGGTGGATTTTGATCATTATAACCTGATGATTGACAATGCCATCGATCCCAATGATTATGAATGTGGGCCTACCGAATTGCGTTTTTATACAGCTGATTTAAGGTCAGACTGGGATGCTGATGATTATTACATTTATAATAATCTTGGGAGATTTATAGTATTTGACTATGTATATGTATTTGAGAACGAAGATGGTGGCCAATATTATGGACCTGATGGAGAATTCACCAATCAGATCAACAGGACTTTCAAAGATTTATTGAGATTTTGGAATATCCCTACAGATATTCTTTTGAGAGATGCACATGGAATAATATTCGATGATGTTGAAAAAGTAATCAGATTACTTAGGTTATATGGATATCCCCAAGAAGTGGCAGAAATTATCGCTGATTTGTTAAAAACACTTTACGGATCTGACAAATATTTTAATTACAATCATCCTCTATTATCTTTCAATGCTTTTGCCGCAACAGCGGATGAATTTTTTGGCACACCAAAAAAGATCGTAATGGGTGATGGTATTTTGAAAGGATATGCTGATTTAGGTTTTGGTGATGTTGCTCCTCAGGCAATTTTGGCACATGAATATGGCCACCACGTGCAATTTGCCAAAGATGTTGAATTTATTAATTCCCCTGAAGGTACCCGTGAAACAGAACTTATGGCAGATGCTTTTGCAGCTTATTATTTGACCCATAAAAGAGGGGCTACGATGAACTGGAAAAGAGTGCAGTTGTTTTTGGAGGTGTTTTTTGAAATCGGGGATTGTGGATTTTCATCAAATGGACATCATGGTACTCCCAATCAAAGAATGAAAGCGGCGATTTTTGGATATAATTTAGCCAACAATACAAAAGTAAAAGGTAAAATCATGACCGGGGAAGAATTCATTCTTTTGTTTGAGGCAGAATTACCTTCTTTGATTGCTCCTGACGCTCCTTAACATATTTTTCAAACTTTTAAGCATCTCTGAATTCGAATATTGTTTTCAGAGATGCTTTTTTTTAAATTCCATTTGAGAGATCGGATTGAATTCAATTCAATAGTATTTTTATATAGCAATGAAAGAAGCCTTCAATCTTCGCACCTCCAACTAATTACTTTTCTATTTTTATTGTAGCCCCTTTATGTTCCATTTATTTTCTGATTGAGGTCAATCAAAATTTCTCAGATCTTAAAAGTTTTCCCTATCTCCTTTTACTTATTTCCTGCTTTTTTGAATACCTATTAGGGCAAAGAGAAACAGGGCCTCATGGTATTTTCCTCTGGGAGATTCGGTATTGAAAGGATATTTATAAAAAAAGCCTTCAATTTCTT
>NZ_CDSBKL010000394.1:0-3676 GCF_977115555.1 Aquiflexum sp. | reverse complement strand
AGAAAGGTAGGTCCTTTTTTATCCGCTAATCCTCTTTTACTAAACATTTCCTCAAAAAAAAAAAAGGAGAGAAATGAAAAAAATAATTGGCCAATGTCTGATAGTGCTAATCCTTACCTCAATTTTTTCATGTAAAAACAATGAGGATTCAGAAAAACAAATATCTGCTCAAGAGAGGATGTATTTTGACTCCCTTTCTCTTGAATTGGAGGAAATAAGAAGAAATTCTGTGATTCCCGGGTTTGGTGTGGCAATAGTAAAGGACAGTCAAATAGTTTACAACCAAGGATTTGGATATGCAGACCTAAACGATTCTACCGAGTTTACCCCTAAGACGGTAAATTTCATCGCATCTATTTCAAAAACCTTTATTGGTCTTAGCATAATGAAATTGGTAGAAATGGGTAAATTATCTCTTGATGAAAAAGTAAACGATATTTTACCTTATGACATTGTAAATCCCATGTTCCCTGATGTGCCCATAACTGTTAGACATTTGGTGACGCATACAGCAGGAATAATGGATGAATTTGATACCGAACAGATAGGTGAGGCAGAGATAGTCTTGTTAGAAGAGCGTGAATATGAAGATTCCAGGATTTCCGAAATCATGGAGCAAGACTTTAAGTATTACCGATTGGGGAAACTAATTACACTTTCGGAAAGTGTTAGGAAATATTTAGCAAAAGACGGAGCATGGTATTCCGAGGAGAATTTCAGGAAGTATCCTCCTGGAACGAAATACGAGTATTCTAACCTTGGGGCGGATTTGGCTGCCGTAATTGTGGAAATAAAATCAGGTATGTCTTTTTCAGATTTCACCAAGACACATATTTTCCAGCCTCTGAAAATGAACAATACTGGTTGGTTTTATGAAGATATTGATGAATCACTTTTATCAAAAATATACCGTCCTGATGATTGGGAAACACCGACAATTGCAATCGAGCATCCACGATATTATTATGTAGGGTATAGTTCAGGAGATTTGAAGTCCAATTTAGAAGATTTAGCAAAATACCTCATTGAAATGATAAAGGGATATAACGGAAATGGTGTAATCCTTAATAAAAAGTCTTATAATACTCTTTTTGAACCTGTGTTGGACGAATCGTACTACCAAAATAAAAGAGACCCGTCACCCTTGAATGACGAATACAATGTGGGTGTTTTTTGGGCTATTTCCAGTACAGGAATACGCTTGCATAATGGAGGGTCAATTGGGGTCTATTCATTTTTATATCTGAATACTGAAACAAATTCCGGAGCATTAAGTTTTTCAAATTTGCCTGACGCCTCTTTTGGAGACATAAGAAATGTTGTTTACAAGTATGAACATAAAATGTTTGAGAAGAGATGAATAAGCAAGCAGGTAACATTTATATGTGATAATGCCCCTCCTACGTTTAGAAAAACGTCGGATCCAGACCGGACTGGTTAAAATTTGAAATCTCTCCAGGGTATACTATAACGATTGATGGTGGACTAGGTGGGATTTGTAATCACACACACCTATTCTTCCAATTTGCAATTGGATTCAAGAATGAAAGCTCTAATCAGAAAATAATTTTTGGTTATTTGAATCGCATCCGACAATTGTCGATGATTAGTCTAGCAGCTTCCCAAAACTATTCAAATTTGATGGCCAAAATGCAGGTATCCTCCTGCCCTAAAAAAGTATTGATCTAATCAAATGCCTATGAATCAGGCGTGTTATAAAAAAAATCTCTAGCTTTATAATAATTCATTTCACATTTATGGAAGCAGCATATTAGTCCCGATCAGAAAATGAACAGGATAAAACACTGACAAGAACTTAAAGAAAAACAGCATGAAACAGGCAAATAAATTACTGGGGGATATTTTGGTCTTGGCACTTTGCGCTACCCTACTCTCCTGTACGGTGCAAGGTTCCAATAATCATAAGCATGAAATGAACCATACCAAGGCAGACACAGCTAAAAACTACATCATCATAAAGTCTTGGGAGCATCAGCGTGAGATTCTCCTAACAGAGGGAGATTCAGAGACCGAAGCAGATGCCAAAATTGGGAAATGGCTTGCAAGTATGTCCTCTATGGACAGGACAGCCGGTGATGACCGCATCGGTGTTCAGGCGCCACCTTTCAAGTTTGATGGATGGATCAATTCCGAACCGCTTAACCTGGATGACTTAAAGGGAAAAGTCGTTTTGGTTCGATGGTTTACAGATACCTGTCCTTTCTGTGCAAGCAGTGCCCCGGCACTTCGTGAGCTCCATGAAGAATATTCCGACCAGGGCTTTGCATTGGTTGGAGTTTATCATCCCAAAGCGGGGAGAAATGACCCTTTGGATGTAGCGCGCGTTCAGCGTGTGGTTGAAGCCAGAGATTTTAAGTTTCCAGTAGCGATAGACTGGGATTGGCGCCATGGCACGCTAAAAGAATGGTGGCTTACAGGTCCGGATCGGCCTGCTACCTCGGTAACATTTATACTTGACAAGTCCGGGGTAATTCAATTTGTCCATCCGGGCATGGAGTATCACGATGACAACGGCTCCGAGAAGCACGCCATGTGCGCGGATGATATGGGCCGCATCCGAGCTGCAATTGAGAGTCTTATCGCAGAATAAATCAAAGCAATTAATGTAAGTCCTCCTGAATGGAGAATATGGAGGCACAATTTGTAGTTCTGCTTTTTTATTCTTTTGGATCAGGGACAGACGTCGGAATGTAATGCTCTGTCGCTCACCTGAGCGTGGAATCCCGGCAGCGCAGGGAAGATCAGTGATATTGGTCGGAAGCAATTGCCTGAACAGAAAATTGCTAACCTTTTCCCCTGCTGAAAATCAAAAAACTTATGCATATGAAATTTACAAAATTAGTACCCAGCGTATTTTATTCAGACTTGTCAGCAGGGCTCAAATTGTTTGTCGATTGTCTCGAATTTGAAATCAAACATATTGATTTACACGTAGCGCAACCCTACTGTGTATTGGCAAAAGATGGCATAGGCATTATGGTTTTTCAGGACGAGCAATTAGCGAAGGAACACTATCCGGAGTTAAGAATTGAGACAGATAACATTGAAGATGTCTATGCAAAAGTATCTGCAACTCATCCCCATTTACTTCACCCAAATCTCAGCAAAGTAACGCTAAGGCCTTGGGGTGCAAAAGAATTTGCGATTTTAGACCATCAAGTGGGAATTAGATTTCAACAATGGTAAAACTATAAAAAGAATAGAAAAACAATGAATCGATTCCATTATGCCCCCGACTGTTGTAGAGAAAAGTTTGATTATAAGACATGTGGGATTTCCTACAGCAGTCAGAATCCATGCTATTTATTCTCTTTCCATCCACGATAGGGATAGGGGTGCAATTGGATTTTTTTACCCTTTAACCCATCAAAACCACTTTCAGGCCCGGCGCATATGCCTAGGAGAAAACTTTTCACCTTGGTCATTCCTCTTCCTTGTCTTTACAGTTATTTTTCCGTTTTCATTTGGACTTAATTTTGAAAATTGATTGGACCTCAGCAAAAGGACGCAGTTTGAGATCAGAAAAATAATATGACAAAATTGATGTTTTAAATTAAATTCAGGATAGCTATTTTGAAAAAAACAAGGAAGCAAGGCAGACATCCAAGACAATACCGGAAATGACTGAAATACTCGAAAAATATATCACTGAACG
>NZ_CDSBKL010000393.1:0-3676 GCF_977115555.1 Aquiflexum sp. | reverse complement strand
GTGGCGATAGGGGTCTTGAATTCATGTGTCATGTTATTGATAAAATCATTCTTGATTTCAGAGAGGTTTTTTTGTCTGATGATCACCCTGATCGCATAGACAAAACAGAAAATCACCACACCTATAAAAAGGATGGAACTTAGGACTGGTAGCCATATCTGGCTAAAGACATAAGCCCTTTTATCTGGAAAATGTATAAAAAGAAAATTTTCCTGAGGAATAATATCACCTGGAAAGAGCCTCGCCTGCATTTTTGAATTTGCAAGGGAAAAAGAATCAACAGAAGCTGTAACCGGAAAAAGATTGCCTTTTTCATTGATTATTCCCAATTCGAAAGGCTGATCAATTCCTTTTTCTTTCAGGTTATTTTTAAGAATTTTTTTGACCTGCCCCGTATCCATTCTGGAAAGGATTTCCTTTTGACCTATCAATTCCTCCCAAGCACGGTTCATCAGAGCAATTTTTTGGTTTGCAATCCTGATTTTTTCAAGAAAATCCATCGGGATATTATACTCTGCCTCAAAATCCGGGTCAGGGGCAAATCCATACTTGCTTCTGTATAATTTCTCAGACTGGTCCAGGTAAGTTAGCTGACGTTCCCTTTCCTGAAGCAAAATCTCCATTTCGTCAGGAGTAAACATAGAAGATGCAATCTCCGGGGTCAATGTGGTGAAAAAATTATCCAGATCCGCAAGGACCGTTTTGTCAATTCCACTGGATTCAATCAATCTTCTGAAGCTTTGGCTGATTTGAGGAATCGGTTCCTGAAGCAATGTGTCCGTAACTGAAGGCCTTCTTCTACCTGAAATTGGTCTTTGCCTAATCTGGACTACGATAGGTTCAATCTGGTTAATCAGGGATTGTTGTAGTAGGGTATCCTGGGCGAGAAAGTTCAGAAAAACGTCACTTGTTTCATCTTTCTCGATTTGGGCAACTGTAGCTGCCAATGATTGATAGACTGCCTGTTCAAATCTCTCCTCGTTGATGCGGAGGGCATTTCTGATCCAATAGTATTGAAAGCCCACCAAACCAAGGCTGGCGATGGACATCAGGACTATAATCAGTTTCATTTGGGAACTTGACATGATACAAATTTATCCCTTATTGATTGGGATGAGTTGAGGTTAACAAAATTTAACTGTGGGAAATTCATCCGAGATTTCACTCAAAGTAGACAAACCATGGACATCTTCAATCTTTTTTATTGTGGTTCTATCCTTATCTTTGGGGCTTAAATTTAGTTTCATGGAAGTTAAAAACCAGCAATATCAGATCCAGGGAGTTTCTCTGACCGATTTGGCAAAGGATTTTGGTACACCTTTATATGTATATGACGGGGAGAAAATCCTGCAAAAAGTTAAGCTTATACAAAAATCTTTTTCCGGAGTCAACCTCAAAATAAAATATGCCACCAAGGCACTTTCCAATATCAATATTCTCAAATTATTGAAAAAAGCAGGAACGGGAGTAGATGCTGTATCATTAGAAGAAGTTTTGCTTTGTCAGCATGCCGGTTTTGAAGCACATGAAATCATGTACACTCCCAATAGTGTTTCCTTTGAAGAAATACAGAAAGCAGTGGATCTAGGGGTGATGATCAACATTGACAATATTCCTATGCTGGAGCATTTCGGTACTTTTTATGGAAATAAAATTCCCATTTGCATCCGACTTAATCCACATATTCTTGCAGGTGGAAATGCCAAAATATCAGTTGGCCATATTGACAGCAAGTTTGGAATCTCGATCCTTCAACTGAAGCATGTACTCAAAGTTGTGGAAGCCCATGACTTGAACGTCATCGGATTACATATCCACACCGGATCCGATATTTTGGATGCAGAGGTTTTCCTCAGAGGTGCAAATATTGTTTTTGATGCCGCAAAGGAATTTAAAAGTCTCAAATTCCTTGATTTTGGCGGAGGATTCAAGGTTGCCTACAAGCCAGGTGACATTTCCACAGATATAGAAGAAGTGGGGACTAAGGTATCTCAGGCCTTCAAAACTTTCTGCAAGGAATATGGTAGCGAACTTGAGATCTGGTTTGAACCAGGAAAGTTTCTCGTATCGGAATCAGGCTATCTTTTGGCAAAAGTCAATGTGGTGAAGCCTACACCGGCCTCTACTTTTGTTGGTGTAGATACGGGACTCAACCACCTCATCCGACCAATGATGTACGATGCCTATCATGGTGTAGTCAATATTTCAAAACTCGAAGGACCTGAAAGAATATATACCATTGTCGGGTATATCTGTGAGACAGATACTTTGGCTGCTGACAGAAAACTGAAAGAAGTACAGGAAGGCGATATTTTGGCAATCAAAAATGCCGGTGCTTATGGCTACAGTATGTCCTCAAATTACAATTCCCGACTTCGTCCTGCAGAGGTTTTAATACTCAATGGGAAAGCTCATCTCATCAGAGAAAGGGAAACATTTGACGATATCCTGAGACATCAGGTAGATATTGGATTGTAAAACAATCCACTTAAAAATATTAACCCGGCTGGTGAAAGCTGGGTTTTTTTGTTTTCAAACAGCGGGACGAAAATTTTTTCCATTTTTTGTAAAATTCTTTCTTTCAATTCATACCTCAAAAAAAGCAGGTCTCCACGGAGTTTTTGAAATTGATCCACTAACCTTTAATTTTTACAACTTTTCCTACCTATTTCAATTTAAAAGGAGTTGGTTTTTTAGCGTATAATTTCATTTATTAAATAAAATCACCCAAACACAGAAATATCATTTTGTTTTATTCAAAGAACATAAAATAATATTTCTATTTGCCAAAAACAGATTTTTGCTTTTCAACCACAAAATCCCTTGGTCCAACAGCGCTGTTTTGGCAAAAACCCAAGTACAAAATGAATTGGCAAAAAAGACCCTTCAAAACCCTGGTTTTCCTGATATTTCTTCAGGGTATGAGTCATTTTGCCTTTTCACAGGGAATATACCTGGAGCAATTGTACAGCAAAATCCGTAGGCCGGTTGTACTGGATGGTACGGTTTTCAGATCCATGGATCAGAGTGGAACTCCCGATTCTGGCGATATGAAAGTAACCGTCAGCGGTCAGTTGGCTCTTTGTACCCATGCTGATAGGGGGCATATTCTGCTTGATATTTCAGGAGGAGTTCCTCCCTACACCTTTGTTTGGAATAATTTACAGACTGTCCAAAACAGGTACAATCTACTTTCCGGAACTTACACTGTCTGGGTTAAAGACAGTCAGGGCCATGAAATCAAGGAGAAGATTGTGGTGCAACCACCTTTCCCATTGATTATCGAAATGTCCGAAACCAAAGATGCTACTTGCAACAATGCTGACGGAGAAGCCAAGGTAAACATCAAGATGGGAAGAGGAGAGCCATATAAAATCGAATGGAGCCATGGCCTGACAGATAGACTTCATGCCGAGGACCTTTCACCTGGAACTTACTCTGTGAAAGTTTCTGACCAATTCAACTGCCATCAGACGCTCTACTTTGAAATCAAATCCAACAGCGAGTCGTTTGACCTAAAAGAGGAATTGACTCACATTTCATGTTCCAATGAGCCAAAAGGCGCTATCTCGATTACAACTACAGGAGGGAAAGCCCCTTATAATTTCCTTTGGTCTAATGGTAAAACCTCTGAAAAAATCACTGACCTGAGCCCGGGGGAATATGGATTGACCGT
>NZ_CDSBKL010000392.1:0-3687 GCF_977115555.1 Aquiflexum sp. | reverse complement strand
GCTGCCAAAGCTCATTTTCAAACCCACTTTGGAAAAGAATTGGTGACTTTGGGAGAATACCAAAAACTGGTAAGAGGCGACAAAGCGCTGCCATTGCAGGGAATTGATGATGTGATCACAGCCATGCGGTCATTACCATGGGAAAACGGGATGCGAAAAGGCACCCAGGGGGAGTCTTATATCATGATGGTCAGATTCGGAGAAGGGCTTCCAAAAATCGAGACGATCAATGTTTTCGGTGCAAGCAATGACGCTGAAAGCCCTCACTTTGATGATCAGATGGAAATGTTTCTTGAGCAAAAACTTAAACCGATGACTTTGGATAAGGCAGAAGTAATCAAAAATGCTAAACGTGTTTATAGTCCCGAAAAATGAAACTAGAATTGGATATTGAGAATCAAATCCGGCGAATGGCGTTTAAAAACCTTTCATATCTATTGCCCAAGTTTCTGCCAATACAACCGGGTATCAATTAGTTTTTATCCACGATTTATATGTACCTTTTTCTGAAATCACTTGGGTTTTCATTAGTGATTTTCTTAAAGATTCGATTAAAATATGAAAGACTTTCAAAGCCACAACTATAACAGGCTTCACTTACACTTTTCCCGGACATTAATTGACGTCTTGATTGACTGATTCTATATCGATTTAAAAAATCAATAAACGTATTTGCCGTTACATTTTTAAAATATCGACAAAAAGATTGTTTGGTCATATTGCTAATGGATGCAACCTCAGTCAATTCGATTTTATGATGATAGTTTTTATCTACGAATGCATAGATCTCTCTAATTCTTCCTTGTTCTCTATCGCTATACTTCTTAGAATAAGGTTGGTCATGCAATAATTCAAAATCATTTGTCTCTGAAAGCAATTGTAGTATTTCCAATAATTGTAAAAACTGATTGAATGGCTTTAAATTTTCGAAATTGAACAATTGATCTCCAATTTGCTTTTTTAACTTTCCTTTAAAAGCAATTCCACATATAGATCTTTGAAATAATTCTTGAATATTTAGCAATTCAGGTGTCTCTTGAATTTGCTTGTCTAAAAAATCTTTTTTTATATGAACCACCACTTTTTTATAATCTGATTTCACCCCATAATCAAAATTTAGATGAGGAATATTAGAACCAATAAATACTAAATCACTTCCTTCATACGTCGAAATATGATCTCCCACATGCCTGGTACCTGTTGCCCCCTCGATATAAACCAATTCATATGCCGAGTGAAAGTGCCAAAAAAACAAGTCACTCAACCTCGGATTGAACATCATGTTGAATGACCTATTTTCATTATTGTGAATAGTTTCAAGTTGAATCTTCATCGTATTGTACAAATTTAATAGAAAAAAATAGGCGTGGACTCATTAGAGTTAATATTGTGCAATTATCGGCTAATTTTAGAGAAAATTCAACCACCATTATTCCTCAAATTAGTATCCTTATTTCATTTAAAATCCTAAACCCATGAATGATCAAAGAAAAACCATGGCAACTACCATGATCCCTGACAACCAGCATAAAGATATCCCTGGCAACCCATCAACAGCAAAAAGCAGTACCTCGAAATTAAGACAGGAAGCCACGGAAGATACACTCAGAGTTTTGACAATGGAGCAGTGGGAATTCTGGAAATATAATGGATACGTGGTGATAAAAAATGCTGTTCCTAAAGAACAGGCTATGCAAACGGCTGCATTTCTTTGGGAGTTTGAAGAAAAAGACCCAAGCAACAAAGACACTTGGTACACCGCTCCCCGAGCAGAAATGCAAATGAAAGAGCTGGCTGGCACTGGAATGGTGGAAGTTTACAATAATCAACATCTTTGGAACAATCGTCAGACCCAAAGAGTATACGATGCTTTTGTAGACATTTGGGGAACAGAAAAACTATGGGTGACCATAGATAGGGCTAATTTGAATTTCCCTATCCGACCGGGTTTTGAGTACAAAGGTTTTATTCATTGGGATTACGACCCTGAAACCAAACCCCAAAATATCCAAGGGGTGCTGGCTTTGGCTGACCAAACTGATAAAAACATGGGTGGATTCCAATGTATTCCATGGCTGTACAGAAATTATGACACTTGGAAATTAACCCAACCTGAAAATAGAAATCGCTTCCAGCCAGACATGAATGGCCTCGAAGATGAGTTGGTAAAAGTCCCGTTGGAAGCTGGTGATTTACTGATTTTTAATAGTACTGAACCGCATGGTATTCGTCCAAATATTTCGGAAGATAAGGTGAGAATTGCTCAGTATATCTCCATGATGCCAGCTCAGGAAGAAAATGAATCTCTAAAGGAATGGAGAATTAATTCCTGGAAACACAGAATCGCTCCCCAAGGTTATGCCTTTCCTGGAGACCCTCGCAATTGGGAACAAGAAAGATACCAAAGAGCTGAATTATCACCGCTTGGAAAAAAATTGCTGGGTTTGGATAAATGGACTTAATTGCCTGAATAAATGGATTTGAATCTCAAAGGAAAAACAGCTTTTATTACAGGATCCACTTCGGGGATTGGCTTTGCCACGGCTAAAGCCCTGGCGAAAGAAGGGGCTAAAGTAATTATAAACGGCAGACAAAAGATGTCCGTCTCTGCTGCATTGGAAAGACTCCATTCCATGGTTCCTGAAGCCGAAGTTGAAGGGATTGCCACTGACTTTTCCAATATTGCTTCTGTTGCATCATTATTGGAACAGGTGCCATCTGTTGATATACTAATCAACAATGTGGGGATTTATTCCTCCCAAACATTTTTTGAAACGACAGATGAAGATTGGCAGAGGCAAATTGAAGTCAACATAATGAGTGGTGTGCGCTTGTCAAGGTATTTTTTACCAAAAATGCTTGAAGCCAATTGGGGTCGAATTATCTTTATTTCAAGCGAATGTGCAAGTTTAGTTCCTGCAGACTTAATTGCTTACAGCACCACAAAGGCAGCTTTGCTAGCCATTTCCAGAGGTTTAGCACAGTTGACTACAGGAACAGATGTAACCGTCAACACAATCATTCCGGGCTCTACAGGCACAGAAGGTGCCGAGCAATTTTTGGCAAATATTGCTCACAAAGAAAATAAAACAAGGGAACAAGTGGAACTTGATTTTTTTACTCAAGTGCGTACCAGTTCTTTGTTACAGCGATTTGCTTCTGTGGAGGAAGTTGCCAACACGATTACCTATTTTGCCAGTCCGCTTTCTGCGGCAACAAACGGAGCAGCTATCAAAATTGATGGAGGGAGTATCGGCGGTATCCTTTAAAAAAACAAGAGAATATGCCTGAAAAAATTTTAAGACATGTAGTATTATTTAAATTCAAGGACGAAGCACCGGAAGCTGAAGTAACAAAAATATCCAATGCTTTCAAGAAATTACCTGAGGCTATCCCAGTAATTAAAGATTTTGAATGGGGCATGAATGACAGTCCTGAAAATTTTCATCAAGGTTTTACGCACTGTTATATAATTTCCTTTGCTTCCGAAGCTGACAGGGATTCTGTTTACACCCCACATCCAAAACACCAAGCCTTTGTAGCCAGTCTGCAACCTCATTTGGAAAAAGTTTTTGTGGTGGATTACTGGACCAATCCATAAATTCTTTATGGATTTGAGCTTATGCTAAAGGCACCCAATAAGGCTAAATAAAAAAACAAAACAATAATATAAAAAGATGGGTTTTT
>NZ_CDSBKL010000391.1:0-3696 GCF_977115555.1 Aquiflexum sp. | reverse complement strand
ATCAGGATCAATCCTGAAAACCAGGTTGAAACCATCGCTTCCATTTCAGGATTGTTTGAGGATCTCAATGCCCAAAAAATGGATTACAGCTTCATGGATGAAGATTTTCAGTCTCTATACCTTCAGGAGCAGCGCATTTCCAAACTCGCCAGGTATTTTGGAATGGTTGCTATTTTCCTATCCTGTTTGGGTTTGTTTGGTTTGGCGGCATTTACCGTCGAAAACCGCAAAAAAGAAATCGGGGTCAGGAAAGTCCTTGGAGCCTCAATCAGCGGTATTTTGACCATGATAGTCAAAGATTTTATCCTTTTGGTTCTGATCGCTATCCTGATTATGGTTCCTTTGGGATGGTATTTATCCAACTCATGGCTCCAAGGTTATGCTTATAAAACCAACTTAAGTTGGTGGATTTTTGCAGGATCAGCAGGAGTTCTTCTTTTTATAGCTTTGGCTACAGTAAGTTTTCAGGCTTTTAAAGCTGCGACTGCCAATCCTGTTAATTCTTTGTCTTCTGAATAATAATCTCATGTTAAAAAACCATTTCATTATTGCATGGAGAGTATTAAATAAAAACCGGATGTATTCCCTTTTGAATATTTCTGGCTTGACGATAGGTATTGCAGGTTTTTTGATGATTCTTTTTTATATCGTTGACGAGAAAAGCTATGACCGCTTTTATTCAAATTCCGGAGATATATACAGGATCACATCCCATTGGGGAACGGAAGAGGGTTCCCAATATGCCACAGCACCGCCTCCATTAGGCCAAAGTTTAAAAGATATATCTGAAGTTGAAGCAGTCACGAGAATATTGAAATGGAATGATTTTACCGTACAGCCCGAAACAGGTCCCAATGCAGATCAGATTTTTAGGGAAGCATCTGTTTTTTATGCTGAACCAAATTTCTTTGAAGTGTTTGACTTTGAAATCCTGGCAGGAAGTTCCATCGCTCTCGAAGGAGGTAAAAGTGTGATCATTACCGAATCCACAGCAAAAAGATATTTTGGAGAAATTCCGACTGCTGAAGTTGTTGGAAAAAATTTATTGATTGGAAGTGGTTCTACTGACTTGATGATGGTCACCTCAGTGATCAAAGATATTCCTTCCCAATCCCATTTTCATTTTGATATGCTGGTGCATAACATTGAAATGCATCGAGAGATTTTTCTGATGGACAATTGGATGTGGTCTATTCTCCATACCTATGTGAAAGTGAAAACCAACCAAAAGGATGCCCTATCCGGTAAACTGAAGCAGATTGTAGATAATGAAATAAGGCCGCGGCTTTCAGGCGACCAAGCTTCAACTGATTTTTATTTTGGCCTTCAACCGGTTCAGGATATTCACCTCCATTCTCATTTACTCAGGGAGCATGAAGTGAATGGTTATCAAAGTTATGTCAACATTCTTTCATTGGTAGGATTAATAGTCCTTTCTTTGGCAAGTATCAACTTTATGAATCTGTCTACTGCCAAAAGCACCAAAAGGTCGTTGGAAGTCGGGGTAAGGAAAGTGATGGGTTCCAAGAGGTTTCAATTGGTAGGTCAGTTTATGGCTGAGGCATTTGTTCTTGTATTGGTGAGTACCCTGTTATCTTTGGTATTGGTGGAGTTGTCCAATGGATTATTCAACCAAATAAGCGGAAAACAAATCCGCTTTAATATTTTTCAATTGTCATGGATCTGGGGAGTCATACCTTTACTCATTCTTTCTTTATCGGTGTTGGCGGGTTTTTATCCGGCATTTTACCTTTCATCTTTCCAGCCACTAAAGGTCATCAAAGGAGTACAGATTCAGGGAAAAAATACCATTGGTCTAAGGAGTGGATTGGTCGTTTTTCAGTTTAGTATTTCTTTGATTTTGATCATATGCGCTCTTATTGTCCAAAGGCAGTTGGGCTTTATCCAAAAATCAAATATCGGATTTGATAGGGAGCAGCTGCTTATTGTCCACAATGACGGCGAAATCAAAAACGAAGAACGGGAAATTTTCAAAAGTAGGTTTGCTTCAAGCTCACTCATAGCATCCCTTGCTTTTTCTACCGGGATTCCTTTGCCCGGTAATTTTCAGATGAGGGGTTTCAGCCTTCCTGAAAATAATGCTGACAATGGCATGAATTGGTACGAATCTGATGATGACTATGTCACTACCTTAAAGATGGAAATCAAATCGGGTAGAAACTTCAGTGATATTCCCGGATCGGATAAAAGTAAAGCATTGATCAATGAACGTGCAGCAGCAATATTGGGGATAAGTGAAAATCCCATTGGCCAAAAAATCATCAAGAACCAGGGCGCAGATGATGAGGCTGAATTGGAAGTGATTGGGATCCTGATGGATTTCAATTTTGAATCGCTCAGAGAGGAAATCAAACCCTTGGTAATCGAATACATGGATGATTATTTCCTTCGGGATTACATCACGGTCCGTCTGAAGCCCGGTGATTTCGATGCCGGCATCTCAGCATTACAGGCAACATGGAAGGAGTTTGAACCAAGGGTACCGATGAATTATACTTTTCTCGATGAGGACTTCCAAGCAATCTACAGATCAGAAATGCAGATGGGAAAATTGATGAATGCGCTTACAATGATATCCATCTTCATTGCCTTTTTGGGATTGTTTGGATTGACAGCATACACAGTGCAGCAAAGGTCCAAAGAAATAGGCATCAGAAAGGTTTTTGGAGCAGGCCATGCTGAAATTTTTTTGTTGCTTTCGGTAAGTTATGTCAAACTCATTGCCATTTCCTGCCTGATAGGCATCCCTTTGGCATATTTGCTGATAGGGAGATGGTTGGATGATTTTGCGTTTAAGGTGCCTTTTGAACTATGGATATTCTTGACAGCAGGCTTCGGATGTTTGGGTTTGGCAATTGTAACCGTGGCTTTCCAGTCATATAAAAGCATAGGAACCAATCCAATAAAAATATTGAAAAGTTTATAAGGATAACTCCTGACATTGTATTTCAAGAATGAAACCGAATCACAGAAACTAAAACCATACTATTTTTTTAGAAAAATGAAAACCGGGATCGAGGGATTCCGGTTTTTTAAGCCTTCACTTTTGTTCAAAGTTAAATTTTAAAGCATTTCATAGTTATTATTGTACAAACTTTTTGAAGTCTTTGCTCAGCATCTTTATTAAATCTCATGAATTGCTCTCGTAAAAATTCAATTGCTTCCAGCCTCTCCTTTGGACTCTTTTGGGACCAATAGGTGAAATTGGATGAATCATTTTCCGATGTGGTTATTTTTACTACTCTTTCCAAAACCTAAATGAAACCACTTTTTTATTCCAAAAACCAATCCGCCCAATCCGATCAATGCACAGATTCCAAACCAAAATATGGGATCATACCTGTCATTAATAAGCCTGTAACCTGCTGTAAAAAGGAACAATAATATTCCTGTATAGACCCATGAATTTTGATCTTCAAGCCGGTTAGGTAAGTCAGCAATCAATGGAAGATCTATCAACGTCCTCAATTCATTCCAATGCCATACCAATAAGACAAGGTTGGCGAAAAGCATCATGCCGGTGATGACAGGCGTATAATTGAAATCCATTGAAATGGTGATCACAAAGACATTGAGGATAATGGGGAAATTGATGACTGCCCCCAATTTGGCATAGCGCTGTGTCATCAATAGCAATCCTGCTATCAATTGTCCCCATCCTAAAAATTGCCAATA
>NZ_CDSBKL010000390.1:0-3711 GCF_977115555.1 Aquiflexum sp. | reverse complement strand
CTGTGAATAGATTAATATCACAAAGTAACAAAGGTGACAAAAGACAGGCCTTTGTTTTCTTTTGTTCCTTTGTGGTTGATAAATGACCGTCAGGATTTAGATATTTTCAGATTAGATAACCTTCGCAATTCCGGACTTTGCCCCGAAATAGATAAACAACACCGAACAGGTGAGCATCAGATAAATCAAAAAATTCCAATCATGAAAAATATCAAAGGTGATCCCAAACAACAAGGGACCCAAGGCTGCAAGGTAATAACCGGTGGATTGGACCATTCCCGAAAGCGAGGCAGTGGTTTTTTGGTGGTGGGTACGCAATCCGATCAGTGTGTAGGCTAAGGAAACACTTGAACCCAATCCCAAGCCTGCCAATGCCAATCCTGCATAATTGATCCAATGAACCTGACTGAACAAGGAGGAAAAGCCAAGCAAATACATGCAGCCGATCACAACGACAATGCCGACTTGGTCCTTAAACCTGACCGCAATCATCGGTGCCAAAAATGATCCGATCAACCCGATCATCTGCATAATTGATAAAATCAAGCCTGCTTTGACCGGAGAAAATCCCTTTGCAATCAACATGTCAGGAAGCCAGGCGATAATGGTGAAATACAGCAGGGATTGCACACCCATGAATAAGCAGACATTCCAGGCAAGACGGGATTTCCAGACATTCACTTTAGGATGGGTATCTGTAGTCTTCTTGTTTTTGGGATGCAGCTTGACCTGAGGCCACCAAATCAAAATCCCCATGACCAACAATCCCGCCCAAGTCAACAGCGATCCTCTCCATCCCCAACCCAAGTCAATGGCCATCGGGGCTGAAATGCCGGATGCCACGGCAGCAAATAAACTCATGCCTGTGGTATAAGACGCAGTAATCAGCCCGATTTGGCTGGGCAAAAGGTGCTTGATCAAAGGAATCAACAATACATTGCAGATGACAATCCCGATACCGGTCAAGCCTGTCCCGATAAAAAGCCATGTTGCCCCTCCCTGAACCCTGATGACTGTTCCTATCAGAATCAAAACCAAAGCAATAAGGATCGCTTTGGTATTTCCCCATATCTTGCCAATCCCTGCCGAAAAAAGAGAGAAAGTCGCAAAAGTCAAGAGAGGCAAAGTCGTCAGAAATCCTGCCCAACCATTGGAAAGACCCAAGTCCTCCCGGATCATGGGTATCAATGGTCCGACGGCAGTAATGGAAGGCCGCAAGTTGAAAGAAACCAACAAAATCCCCAAAATTAGGAACCAGGGTTTTTTGTAGAAGGGTGTTGGCGATTGCATTCTGAAGCTAAAGAATCAAGAGTCAAAGAATGTTAAAATTAGCTGAAATCTCTTAAGGAAAATACCAATGATTTTCGAAACTAGAATTCCATCAACATTTAGTATAAAAAAGGCTTCTGAATTTTTGACTAAATCAAACCAGATGGATTTTACTCTGTTCCAATAAGATCCTAAAAATCAAACCCAAAATGCAATCCAAAATTCAATACCCTCATATTGACAGTGTCAGGGGAACGCCATTCTGCACTTCCACCTGGACTAATAACAAGGGTTAGGTCATAATCAAAATCAGAAAAAAGATAAGCTATGCTTCCTCCTACGTGAAATCGCTCTGTTAAATGATAACAAAAAGACGATTCTGTTTTTGAAAACCAAGAAGTCAAATCTTCGGTGGCATAAAAATGTCTGAAAAATAATGGTACCCCAGGTCCTAAAATTTCCATCTCAAAAAATGGAAAATCCATTCTTGAAAACCCTACAGCCTGAGAAATCCTAAAATCCCACTGTCCTTTGATTTTCTGAAATCCTATGATAGGAGCAAGAAAGGTGCTTTTGTAATCTTCTTGACTCATATTGAATTTTAGAGGCACACTGTAATTCCCTTCTAGACCGACCAAAAACTCATTTACAGTATTCAGATCTAATGGGTTAGAAATTGCCAAAGCAGTTACACCTACAAAAAAAGATTGGGTCAGATTGTAAGTGATTTCTCCTCCATAAAATAATCCGGGCTTGGCAAATCCGTTTCCTTCCTTGGTGAAAACGCCTATATATTGACTCTCATTTTCATATTCATCTGGTCTTGTAAGATTGTCTGTAGAATTGTTAGCAAAAGCTCCAACAGGCACAGCGGCACCACCTTTCAACTCGATCCTAAACCTCCCAAAATCTGCTGATTCCTGAGACCAAGCTGACTGAAAGCTGAATAAAAATCCAAAAATGAGAAAGATATACTTTGGGTTCATTTAAAACTGATTTGACTTTAATCTTAGGTAAGAAATGTTATATTTCCTATTCTTTACCAAAGATATTTTTTAAAGTCCTAGTTTTATTTTTAATCTTTTTTAGAACAATTTTTCAATTTTGCAATCTTCCAAATCTACACTACGAATTCTCCTCCACCAAATCTTTGACACAGGCTACCCAGGTATCCCGGGAGTTTAAGCTGGGAACAAGGTCCCATTTTTCACCGCCAAGCTCTTCAAATTGCTCCTTGTATTCTTCGCCTACTTCCACGGTAGTTTCCAGGCAATCCGCCACAAATGCCGGGGAGAAAACGAGTACTTTTTTTACTCCTTTTGCGGATAATTCCTTGATCAGATCTTCGGTATAGGGTTTGATCCAAGGGTCTTTGCCGAGTCGGGACTGGAAGCAGGTCACTACTTTATCTTCCGGCAAACCCAATTTGGCAGCGATCAGCCTCGTGGTGTGGAAGCATTGACCGCGGTAGCAGAACTGGTTTTTCTTGGTATAGTTGCCACAGCATTTGTCACTGAGTTGGCAGTATCCATCCACAGAACCTTTTCGGATCTGTCGCTCAGGCAGTCCATGGTATGAAAAAAGGTAGGTATCGTATTCTTCCTTTTCCATCATTTCCTTTCCCAATTCTGTCCATGCTTCCACAAAAAGGGGATGGTCAACAAAGTTGTTGATGAAAGTGATATTGGGGATAATCTGCCAAGTGCGGGCGATTTCCATGACCTTGTCTACCACAGAACCGTTGGTAGCGGAAGCATATTGTGGGAAAAGCGGGAGAACGATGATTTTTTTGACATTGGCTTTGTTCAGCTTTTCCAGGCCTTGTTCGATACTTGGCGTTTGGTAGCGCATGGCAAATTCCACATGGTATTTTTCTCCATCCAAGACTTTGATGAGTTTGTCGGTCAGGTCTACGGTATGGTACATCAGCGGGGAACCCCTTTCAGTAAAAAGTTTGCGGTATTCATGTGCGGATTTTGGAGCACGGAATGGTGCGATGATGAGGTTGACCAATGCCCATCTTGGGATAAAAGGGAAATCGATTACCCTTCCATCCATCAAAAATTCTCTCAAATACTTCCTGACATCTCCCGTAGCCGTACTGTCGGGAGTCCCGAGGTTGACCAATAGTACACCGATCTTTGCTTTATTTTTGCTCATGTTAAATAGAATGTTCTATAAATTTCTTCTTGTGTTGATTTCAAAATTGGAGTTAAATCCTGATCCAGACCAGGATATTAATTGATACTGGATATTTATTGATATTATCCCTTAGGTTGGTTTGGAATAAAGTCCAATCCTATTCTAGGACATAGATTTTTTACAATATTTTGGAAACAGTGCATCTGATAATAATGAGAACCAAATAACAGGCTTTTGGTTGGAATTTGCCAATGGAATTGGATAAAGAGTAGGTTTAACATGACCTATAACTTCTGAGAT
>NZ_CDSBKL010000389.1:0-3716 GCF_977115555.1 Aquiflexum sp. | reverse complement strand
TTCGTACCTCGGATTCAAGATGACGTCAAAATCTCATAACCTTGAAACTTTCCAACCTTTTAACCCTTTAATTTTCCAATTTTCCAATCTTTTAATATTCTTCCAGCTTCCTCAACTTCTCCTTAAACCTTTCCACCGGCAAAAAATTCTTTTCCAGACTTGGAGCAAAAGGAACAGGGGTATCCAAACTTCCCTCCCGCATGACCGGCGCATCAAGCATTTCAAAACAGTTCTCAGAGATCCAAGCCACTATCTCCGAACCGATTCCTCCTGTGAGGCAATCTTCCTGAAGGAAAATCACTTTTCCGGTTTTCTTCACTGTTTTTTCTACAGCTTCTTTGTCCCAAGGGAGTAAAGTCCTCAAATCCAAAATATCTGCTGAAATCCCCAATTCCTTCACTGCCGCCTTTGCCCAATGAACGCCCATGCCGTAAGTGATGATACTGAGGGTTTCGCCTTCGTGTACCAAGTTGGCTTTGCCAATCTCGACGGTATAATAGTCATCAGGAATGGCTTCCGAAATGGAACGGTAAAGTGCTTTATGCTCAAAGTACATGTATGGATTCGGGTCTTCAAAAGCCGCATTCAGCAATCCTTTGGCATCGTAGGGATTGGAAGGATAGACGATTTTCAGTCCCGGTGTATGAAAAAACCAAGCCTCATTGGATTGGGAGTGGAAAGGTCCCGCAGCAACTCCGGCACCGGTCGGCATTCGGACCACGACATCTGCGTTTTGTCCCCATCGGTAGTGGATTTTGGCGAGGTTGTTTACAATTTGGTTGAAGCCTACAGACACAAAATCTGCAAACTGCATTTCCACCATAGACTTATATCTCTTGATCGACAGTCCCAAAGCTGCACCGATGATGGCACTTTCACAAAGCGGAGTGTTCCGTACCCTGTCTGCACCGAATCTGTCTTTGAATCCATCTGTAATCTTAAATGCCCCGCCATAAGTTCCGATGTCCTGACCCATCAGGATGAGGTTTGGATACTTTTCCATGGATTGGCGGAGGCCGTCGGCGATGGCATCCAAGAAGCGCTTTTCTGTTTTCTGATCTGATTTTGGAGTGATTACTTCCTGCTGAAATGGCGCATAGATATCCGCCATTTCCTCAGTAGTATCTGCGCTAACTGCTTCTTCGGCAAAGGCAATATCCAATCCTTTATTGATCGCAGCTTTTATTTTTTTATTGATTTTTTCTTTGGCTTCAGGATTCAATACTCCTGATTCCTCCAAATACCTCTCGTAATTGTCCACCGGGTCTTTGAGCGCCCATGTTTCCATAAGTTCCTTGGGAACGTACTTTGTACCCGAAGCTTCTTCATGCCCTCGCATCCTGAAAGTGATGGCTTCCAAGAGAACAGGCCTTGGGTTTTTTCGGATATCTTCCGCCAGATTTTTGATGGTATCATAGACTTCCAAGACATTGTTTCCATCCACCCGAACAGCCTCCATTCCGTACCCTGGTCCTTTTTCGGTAAAATATTTGAAAGCAAACTGCTCCTCACTTGGCGTAGATAGACCGTATCCGTTATGCTCGACGACAAAGATTACCGGGAGTTTCCAAACTGCAGCTACATTGAGGCCTTCATGGAAATCCCCTTCTGAACTTGCCCCATCTCCTGTAAAAACCAAAGTGACTTTGTTTTCTTTTGAAAGTTTATGTGCCAAACCAATCCCGTCTGCAATCGCCATCTGTGGTCCGAGATGGGAAATCATCCCGACGATATGGTGTTCGTTGGTACCAAAATGAAAGGAACGGTCTCGGCCTTTGGTATAGCCAGATTTTTTACCCTGAAACTGCGCAAAGAGCTTTTCCAATGGAAGATTCCTTCCTGTAAATATCCCGAGGTTGCGGTGCATGGGCAGGATATATTCGTCTTGCTGTAGGGCATTGACAGCACCGATGGAAATGGCTTCCTGACCCCAACCGCTAAACCATTTGGAGATTTTCCCTTGACGGAGGAGGATGAGCATTTTTTCTTCAATCCTTCTTGGCATCAAAAGAGATTCATACAAATCCAATAAAGTCTTGTCCGAATAGGATTTTCGATCAAAAACCATGGCTTGTGCTTCGGTGCTGGGAGTTGGCATAGGGTTTATATTTTGATGCCAAATTAGCTGAATTTAGCTTTCTCCCAAAGGTTTGGACAGAACTTATCTTGTACCAAAATGGGTTATGTTTACTTAAATCCAAATCTTTCATTCAATAAGCAAAGGAGGAAATATTTATGGTAGATATCCTGATCAAAAATATGGTTTGTCCACGCTGTATCATGGCAGTGGAAAATGTCCTGAAGCAACAAAATATTGGGTTTGAAAAGGTAGAACTTGGGAAAGTGAGGTTAAATACCCAAATGGATGAAGTTGCCTACGGGATCTTTGAAACCGAAATTGAAAAGCTCGGCTTTGAAATCTTGAAAGACAGGGATGTGCAGCGCATAGAAAAGATCAAGAACCTGTTTACCCTCTTGTTTCAGAGAGAGGAAATCCCTTCGGGCTTAAATATTTCCACCTATATCAATTCCCATATTCCGGAAGATTACAGCATGCTGAGTCACCTTTTTAGCAGCATGGAAGGAATAACAATTGAAAAATATTTTATCGGCCTCAAAATCGAAAAGGTAAAGGAATGGCTTTTTTACGAAGAACTGACCTTAAGCGAAATGGCTTATAAACTAGATTACAGTTCGGTGCAGCATCTTTCTTCCCAATTCAAAAAAACAACAGGGCTAACCCCGAGTGAGTACAAGAAGCTAAAGAGGAGGGAGATTTGAGAACCGAGATACTAGAAGCGAGAAGCGAGAGAAAAAAGTATCAAGTACTAAGTACTAAGTACGAAGATGTCGGTTGTCTATGGCTAAAAAATGTTGACTTTCAATTTGAAGGAACATTGAAACCTTTAAACCTTGTAACCTTCCAACCTTTTCTTTCCAATTTTTCAATTTTTGAATCATTTATAAAAACAGCAAAGGCGTCGATTCCCATCGACGCCTAAAAGTAATGCAAGGTTAATGAAAAAGTTTTCGTTTGCTGTACGACTTCAAAAGTAGAAATAAACCTTTGCCCAATCAGAAATCAGCCGTTAAGGATACTTTAATTTAAACCAAAAATATTCTCCAAAAATTAATATTTAAATAATATCAGGGACTGGTTAATAGGTCAATCGAAAGCGTTTTGTGTAATCTTTATTTTTAACAGGAAATTATTTTTACCTTGAGGAATAAGAATTCAGCATGTTTTTCCAAAAGAACTAGACTTATGACACTTATTCAAAACCTCCTTTTGCTTTTAACTTTTTTATTTATATCGGGCATTATTCAGCCTGAAAGAAAAACAACAGTAGAGATCAGGGGAGACAAATTTTACATCAATGGAAAACCAACTTATGAAAACCGGGTTTGGGAAGGCAATCAAATTGAAGGTTTATTGATGAATTCTAGGATGGTTCAGGGAATTTTTGATGACCTCAATCCGGAAACAGTTTCCAATTGGGAATATCCTGATTCAGGAAAATGGGACCCTGATAGAAATACCGATGAATTTGTAGCCAATATGGAGCAATGGAGAAAATATGGTTTACTCTCCATTACGATTAATTTACAGGGAGGAAGCCCTTTTGGATATTCCCAAAGTCAGCCGTGGAATAATTCCGCCTTTACAGAAAAGGGGGAATTGAGGGTTGATTATATGAAGCGATTGAAAAAAATTC
>NZ_CDSBKL010000388.1:0-3730 GCF_977115555.1 Aquiflexum sp. | reverse complement strand
CCCATTTTGGAATTGGAGCGCATTAATGCACTAAAAATTATATTGGTGTCAATAACAACCTTCATTTAATGAATCGGTGCTTGTTTTCTGCCCACCAATTTTTCTTCGACTCGTTAGCCAATTCATTTGCAATATCTTCAGTTGCCTGAGAATCATTTGTGGCTTCACGGTACTTTAGAAAACTGTAAATCCTTTGTAATTCGGTGATTTCAAAATCTCCGGAAATCCGTAATATTATTTCATTTTTAGATCTTTCAACTATCATAATCAAATATACTCAAAATCGGATAAAATGATTCAAGCGATCAAAGAACTTATCGCATGCCATTTAATGTTGTAACCTGTTTTTAACCCTTTACCATGACGAAAACCAAACCAAAAGAGAATAGGGTCACGATGGCCCATGTATTCAAAACAATCATTTGGCCCCGAAAGAAACATTTGTTTTTAGGCCTTTTTCTGATAATCATAAGTAGGCTTTCTGGGTTGATTCTGCCTGGAGCAAGCAAATACCTGATAGATGATGTCATCCCCTCAAATGACTTAGACATGCTAAAATGGCTCGTTTTGATTGTTGTGGGTGCGATCACCATACAGGCCATTACTTCTTATGCCCTCACACAGATACTCAGCGTAGAAGCGCAGCACCTGATCTCTCAATTGAGATCCAAAGTCCAAAGTCATATCATACAGCTTCCGATTCGTTTTTTTGACAATACTAAAACCGGTGAGCTGGTTTCGAGGATCATGACAGATGTGGAAGGAGTGAGGAACCTTGTGGGAACAGGCTTTGCGCAGATGATCGGAGGGATTTTGACAGCGGCAATTTCACTGGGCTTATTGATTTACATCAGTCCTCTGATGACTTTGTATGTGTTGGTTCCTGTGATCATTTTCGGATTTATTTCACTGAAAGCTTTTGGGAAAATCAGACCGATTTTTAGAGAAAGAGGAAAAATCAATGCTGAAGTCACCGGAAGGCTGACAGAAACTCTGGGAGGAATCAGGGTCATCAAAGGTTTTAATGCCGAAGTACAAGAGATCAAAAGCTTTGAAGCTGGAGTTGAGCGCTTGTTTTTGAATGTGAAGGCAAGTTTGACAGCAACGAGTTTTGTGACTTCCGCTGCCACATTTTTGCTTGGCTTGGCTTCAGCAGGTATCATGGGAATCGGTGGCTATATGATCATGGATGGACAGATGACCTTTGGAGATTTCTTGGCATTTACGCTTTACTTAGGATTTATGATCGCACCGATTGTACAGATGAGCAATATTGGCAGTCAGTTTACAGAGGCTTTTGCGGGATTGGATAGGACTGAGGAGATCATGAACAGGCCATTAGAAAATGCAAGTGGGGAAAGGGTTGTTGCCATCCCCCATATCAAAGGAGATATCAGGTTCGAGGATGTCTCATTTGCCTATGAAGAGGGAAAAGAGGTATTGAAAGGGATTTCATTCAATGCGCCTGCGGGTTCAGTTACAGCGCTAGTCGGTACCTCAGGTTCGGGAAAAACCACAATCGCAGGATTGGCAGCTTCATTTTTGAATTCAGATTCAGGACTCATTACGGTTGATGGCGTTGACATACAAAAAATCACTTTGAATAGCTTCAGATCACAATTGGGAGTGGTCTTGCAGGATGATTTTCTCTTTGAAGGAACGATTAGAGATAATATACTTTTTCCAAGACCTGATGCGACTGAAGAAAAGCTAATTCAAGCAGTCAAAGCAGCACATGTGCAAGAGTTTACCGACAGGTTTGAAGATGGACTGAATACCTTGATAGGAGAGAGGGGCGTAAAATTGTCTGGAGGTCAAAGGCAGCGGATCGCCATTGCAAGGGCAATTTTGGCGGATCCAAGGATTTTGATTTTGGATGAGGCTACCTCCAATTTGGATACAGAAAGTGAATCATTGATACAAGCTAGTCTGAAAGAGTTGATGCATGGCAGAACGACTTTTGTTATCGCCCACCGACTGAGTACAATAAGGCAGGCAGATCAGATATTGGTCATTGAGCAAGGGGAAATTGTAGAAAGAGGTCAACACGAAGAGTTGATTGCAAAGCAAGGCAGGTACTATCAGCTTTATACTTATCAGGCAAGGATTTAAGTTTTGGGTTGATTTTTGGGTATTAGCAAGTCGAAAAACTATTTTAACCTGTAAATGCCTGTTTAAATTCACTAAAGTCCTGTTTTTATCTGCAGAACCCTGCCATAATTTGATAATCTATGAGGTTGATTGGGATAGTATAATCCTTTAACTTTAGGATTATGAAAAAACAAACCTTCCTTTTCTTCTTAATACTTCTTCTAGGTTCTAGGATTGAAGTGTCAGCCCAATCTACTGAGGCCCAAAATGTTTCCAAAGCAATAGATGGATTAGTAGTGGCTATGATCGCCGCTGACAAAGACATGCTCAATTTCCAACTTTCTGATGCCTTGCATTATGGTCATTCTAGTGGCTTGATCCAGGACAAGGAAGGATTTGTCAAAGAAGTAGTTAGTAAATCCCCTCTAAGCTATCAATCCATAGAACGGGAAAATGAGGTAATCCATTTGTCAAAAAAAACAGCTACTGTCAGCCATATCCTAACCATTAAGGGGAAAAACCCTTCGGGAGAGGCTGTAAATATCAGGATAGGTAACATGATGGTATGGGAAAAGGAAAAATCCGG
Organism: Aquiflexum sp.; assembly: GCF_977115555.1. Taxonomy (NCBI): domain Bacteria; kingdom Pseudomonadati; phylum Bacteroidota; class Cytophagia; order Cytophagales; family Cyclobacteriaceae; genus Aquiflexum; species Aquiflexum sp. The sequence goes on along the minus strand of NZ_CDSBKL010000388.1, from coordinate 1,053 downwards.
ATGGAAGCTTTTAGCAAGGCAAGCGTATAAATTATAAGTAGCTTAGGATGTATAAAGAAAAAATCCCTGACCGAAAACCTAATTAGGTCCGTCAGGGATTTTTAATTCTTGGAGGCTATTTTTTTAAAAAATGGTAAATTTAGTTTGGTAATTTTATCCGTAGATCAGTTTTTTCATGTGATCAACTGAAATCGGTTTGATGATATATTCCTGAATCTCAGGGATTTTTGTGATCGGATCGATGTCATCGGGGTGTATCGAACTGCTGATCATTACAATTTTGAATTTGTTTTTCGTCCTTTTGTCAAATTTCATAAACTGTTGCAGAAAATTCCAACCGTTTGTTTTTGGCATATGCAGATCAAGCAGAACGAGCTGTTTTTCTCCGCGTTTTTTGGGTTGAGGCATCTCTATGCTAGAACTGATATAGTTCATTGCCTGACTCCCGTCAGGAAGAGAAACAACCTCGCCTTCAAAACCCAGGTGGTTAATTAGTTTCTTGTGAACATGATTTGTGACAACATCATCATCGACCAAAATGATTTTGTTCCATTTTTTTGTATAATTCATAGTAGGGTGAACTATATGATTGCGGGTGAACTATTTGGTATTTATTTTTTTGATTTTTAAATCTAGTAAATTACTTTTTAAAAAATGAAATTTTGGTTTGAGAATTATATAATAAAAGTACAATTTTTTATAAGTGATTGATTCATAGTATAATAAATTAATGAGTTTAAACTCGCGCCAACAATTTATTTTGCTTTTTATGCCAAGAAAAACGCATCTCAAACTTTTTTTCATCTATATTCTTCAGATTGTTTACTATTATTTCAAGATAAATTGAAAATTTTCAAGTAAATACAAGAATTTTAGAGAAAAACAGAATTAAATTAAAGTTAGCCTACACAACATGATATTATTTTTTAATTGTTGGATTGGCTGTCAAAATTATTGTGTTTAGAGTTTTTAGTAAGACAAGATAGAACTTAGGAGGCACCTAATTATAAATATTAAGTCTTTGTATATCAATTGGTTTGATTAAAATTAGAT
>NZ_CDSBKL010000387.1:0-3741 GCF_977115555.1 Aquiflexum sp. | reverse complement strand
CGCCCAAATAGGAAATAGATTTCGATAAAATGGACTTTTGGGATTGCCTGATTGTCCGGGAGTATTGATTCCGATGGTTTTTTCCCAATCCCCGGTATCTACTACAATTCGGAAGGAGGCACCGGAAGTGTTGTTGTCACCATACGCATTTGCTCCAAGTGAAAAACTGTACCCTCCTCTGGCAACTGGACCTGCATCTAATTTCTCTTTCCAATCTTCGGACAAGGCAGGACTCAATGGGTGTCTGAGATAGGCATGTTTATAAGAAGCCTGTCCGTATTGCCAGTTTTTGCTGTTTGTGCCAAGTTTTGTTTCAAGTTCCTGCAGCGCCAGCTCAAAGCAATTTGTGAGAAATTTATTTCTTTCATTAACCGGATTGCTTGTGAATAGCCTTTCCGGTTGTTCTATCCATTCTATCACACGGGTCATCTGTACAGTTCCCACCATGTCCCTCACTTCTTTCGGAACTGAAATTTCTTTTATTTTATCCCTGATTTTCCTTTCCCACATGACATAGATTCCTGCTTCAATGGAATTCTTTTCCAACTTATAGTCCCAATGAAGTATTAAATCCCGGAATTTACCTGCATCCTCTTTTTCAAAAACCAGGTCTTTCAAATAGGGCACCAAAGTTCTGGCAGGGAGGGACAGGTAATCATTCTGAAGCTTTCCCATATCTTCTACCGAAAAACCACTTCCTTTTCCCAATACTTCCCTGATTCGGTCCCCTCTGAAGGAATCAGCCCATTCATATCCCAATGCATTTTTGTGGGGATAGTTTTTTGGAGCAACATTTTGATTTGCAGTGGCGATGAATCCAGATTCAGGATTATAATCATGTGGTCTTTCCGCTATCGGTAGGTAGCCATCCCATTCCATACTTCCATCCCCTAAAGTTGCAACCAGACCGGAAAAACCGTTCCTGATCGGGGAGATGCCGGTTGCTTGCCAACCGATGTTTCCATTCCTGTCCGCCCAAATCATGTTTTCAGCCGGAATATGGTTATAGGTGCATGCATCTCTAAACTCCTCCCAGGTAGTAGATTGATTCATCCTCAAGCTTGCCAAATAGGGTGCACCACCTTTTTCCAGCCAGGCACATTGTACAGCGACTGCTTTTTTCAAGTCATGGTCTACAAAAGTTACAGGACCATGTAGGGTGTAAAAATGTTTCACTATTTCATCTGCATTGCCTTTTACCTTGATGGTGTCGGAAACTTCCTCCATTTCCAGCCATTTTCCTTTATGAAAATAAAGCTGTGGGTTATCTGGATGGATGTCATAGATGCGAAGGTCTTCATTGTCAGTCTCGAAGATAGTCAAGCCCCAAGCCCCGAATTGGTTGTGACCTATAGATATTCCAGGGATCACAGGTTCTCCACCTCCTACTACATCCCATCCTGGTGCGTGCAGATGAACCCAATATCTCAGGGAAGGAACAGCGATCAACCTATGAGGGTCATTGGCCATCATTGGGTAACCGCTTTCTGTCAATTTCCCACTGACTACCCAATTATTGCTTCCGATAGAAAATTTTTCTGTCTCCAGTGTTTCTTTTAATTCTGTTTCATAGTCGTCCAGTTGGGTTAGGAATAAACTTGAGCTGTTTCGGGCTTCTTGGATGATGTACTCAGGATAAAAGGCCATGCCTTTTCGAAAAGCATTATACGGAGCTAGAATGTCTTTAAACAGCAATTCCTCTGGGATGGATCCGTCTAAATCCAAAATAGGTTCGTTGGGATGGAAATAATAGATTTCCTTTGTTTTTTCTGGACCGATAAGGCTGACAACCCTACTGTAATTCAATTCATCTTTTACGTTTTGAAGCAAACCTTGATGACGGGAAATGACTACTTCCCAGGTCCAAAAATCAGGCAAAATGCCCAATAGTCTGAATTCGACCGGTAATGTTTGTGGGGATTGGAGGGCTTCTGCGATGTAGGCATTGATGCCTTCCACAAATGAGTCTACGATTACTTCGCCACGGGGATGGTAATGGGTCAATTCAGTTTTCTTGTCTCCTCGAAATTTGAATAGCCTTACTCCCTTGTCCCGATCAAGTTCTTTTTCTCCAAATATTTCAGCCATAGTCCCTGTAGCCTGTCTTCTCCATATTTCAAATTGAAACAAACGGTCTTTGGCAGCCATATAACCTTGGGTAAAAAAAAGGTCGTGTTCATTTTGTGCAAAAATATGGTTGATTCCGCTGCTGTCCCTGAATACTTCGACTTCTTGGCGAAGTTTTTTAAGACCAACCTGTTGGGAAAAAGCTTGATGATTTACAACGTAAAATAAGATTAGCGAAAAAAAATATATTGGGTTGTTTTGGGGTATTCTCATTTTCCTTGATTTCTAAAGTGGATGAAGCTTGACATACTGAAGCTTGTATGTCATTAATAAGTTCTGAAAATATTCTGAATCCAACAATTAAATTGGATAAACGGTCAAAACCATTCATCTTTATTTTTCAAATTGCTTACCAAACCAAAACCTTCCAATCATGAGAAATCTATGCATTTTGGCTTTTTCACTGCTATTGTTTGCAGCATGCCAAGCTCCCCAAAAAGAAGAAAAAATAATTGAAAAAGTAATCGAAAAGGAAATTGTTTCTATGGACAAATCACTGCGACACGTTGTTTTATTTAAGTTTAAAGATGGTACCTCAGAAGCAGACATCCAAAATGTGGTGGATGCTTTTACTGCACTTCCTTCCAAGATAGATGTGATCAAATCTATCGAATGGGGAACCAACAACAGCCCGGAAGGATTGGATCAAGGGTTTACCCATTGCTTTTTTCTAACTTTTGCTTCGGAAGAGGACAGGGATATTTATTTGCCACATCCTGACCATAAGGCCTTTGGTGCTGTTTTAGGGCCACATTTGGATAAAGTGTTGGTGGTGGATTATTGGACAAAATAGTCTGTTAGGGGCTTCAATAAAAAACTCCAACAGCCATTTTAGCTGTTGGAGTTTTTTTGTTTGGACTTAAAATATCTTTTTCAAAATCAGTTTTTATTCATTGGGAGTTCGGTATCAACTTCGCCTTTTCCTCCAATTTCGATGATTTCATAGACTACCAATTCGCTTGCACCTCTCCACGGTAAGGGATTGAGGTATTCTTTGTAACGAAGTTCTACAAATTTACCGCTTGCACGCTCGAGTTGCTCCACAAGTGCGTCATTCTGAACACTGAACCTAAACTCGTTGCTTTGAAGTGCGCCTGCTGTCGGACTTTGGAAACCTTCCTGTACAATCCGACCTTCCCAAGTTTTGAAGACATAGCCTTTTTTCTCAAAATAATTAAGCGTACCTCCTTTGACACCTTCACTGAATACAAAATAATATCTCCAATAAAATACTCCTGCCAAGATAATGATGAGGGCAAAAATGCCGATTTTTACAAATTTTTTCATGTTGGTTGGTTTTTAGATGCTTTAAGAATTACAGATAACATGTAATTTAAACAGGGAATATGAAATCCAATTTCTAATAAATGCTCCAATAAAACAATATTTAATTTTTGCATTTATATTAAAACACATCCAAAACCAAAAATCATTAATCCCTGAGCGTAGAAAGGTGAAGGCGCTAGGTGTAGATTCTATCTATACCTTTTTATTTAGTAGAATTTGTAATTCAAATTGCCAAGAATTACCTTTCGTTTGGTTGGTTGAATCCAATTACCTCCCGACAATTGTCGCGGATGGAAAAGATAAAAGGGTAGGACAAGGCGTTTGGAA
>NZ_CDSBKL010000386.1:0-3760 GCF_977115555.1 Aquiflexum sp. | reverse complement strand
TAAATCGAGGGTAGGATAATATGCTTCAAACGAAGTAAGGCATCTTGGTGAATTACATAATTCTCGTTTTGCTAGTTCTTTTTCCGATTCATTGTATGTTTTTTCAATAGCCCTAAACGCTTTTTCAATTTGTGAAGAGTCGGCAATTTTGGTTACGAAAGGGGCATTATAATTTTTTGCTAGTGCATTTCGAAATTCTAGTTCGTCAATTGGAGTGAAGGTAAATTCTTTTCCTTTTTCACTGTCAGTTATCAGTGCCACAGCTATGTTTGTTGATTTTTCAGCAACTTCAATCTTGTCTGTACTACTATGTTTTTGCATACAGGATGCAAATAACACTAATGCCATTATGTATGAATATTTTATCATTGTCTTATTGAAGGTCATATTTGACACATACAAATTACTATTCGCCAATACCTCCCAATCTTATTTAGTTTGCACAAAACCTTTCAGCTATTTTCTAAATATCTCATTAGTTTAATTCAATTCCAACTTGGCTGAGGGGCTAATTACCAGAGTTCGATTGGAATTAATTCCATAAAATCGAGGCTATTAAAAGAAGCTTTAATTATTTTGCAGGATGCAGATCAGACTTATCGCCGTCGGCAAAACAGACCATTCCGCTATTCAGACGCTTTTGGAAGAATATGTCAAGCGATTGGGCTTCTATATCAAGTTTGAGATGGAAATCATTCCCGACCTTAAAAACTCCAAAAACCTGTCTGAAACCGCCCAAAAGGAAAAAGAAGGAGAACTGATTCTGAAAAAAGTACAGACTTCAGATGAGTTGGTGCTGCTCGATGAACAGGGAAAGCAATACTCATCCGTGGATTTTTCGGATTACCTCCAAAAGAAAATGAATGCAGGTTTGAAGCAGTTGATCTTCGTCATTGGCGGTCCCTATGGATTTTCAGCCGAAGTGTACCAAAGGGCAAACGGCAAAATCTCACTTTCCAAAATGACCTTTTCCCACCAAATGGTCAGGGTATTTTTTGTGGAACAACTGTACCGGGCTTTTACGATCCTGAGGAATGAACCTTATCACCATCAATGAGACCTAAGACAAGAGAAATGAGACGTGAGATTGGGGCAAATGAAAAAGAGCCTAGAAGCGAGAAGCGAGAGGCGAGACACTAGAGATGAGAATTAAGAATTCAAAGACAGATGTATGTTGAGATCAGACATCGGTAATCGGACAATCAAAAAATATCCATTTTCGCAACTTTGACTTTTTTCAGACTATCTGAATCATCGGTCCAGGCAAACCAAAGCGTATTTCCGTTTTTGGTCATTTGGGGAAAGCCGCTGCTTCTTTTGTCGGATGAGGTAGCTACTTGAATCGGATTGCCTAATTTGCCTGTAGCGCTTACTGACCTGACGAGAATTTTCCCTTCTTCCATCCAACACACTATCGCCTCTCCTTCTTCTATCATTTCAATATCCACGCGGCCTAAGGTTTGCCCAAGGTCTATTTTGGTCGGCGTTTCAAAGGACTTTCCATTGTCATCGGAAAAGGACACCTTCACTTCAGGATTGTCCTTTGCACCTGTGTACCAAGCCACAGCAACCTGATTTCCCAAGGCAGAGACTCTTGGGCCATTGACAGGACAGGCGGCTATTTCCCACAGATCCATATAAATCGGTGCCGTTTCCTTCCAATTTCCGTTTTCAAATTTCGCAATTCCCAAATCGCGGATTTCAGTTTCGGACCTGTCTCTGAAGATCACCACCGGACCTTCCTCAGTCATGGCAGCAGTCGTTTGACAGCAGTCACAAACCCTGTTGTCGAGTTCCCATTCGTCTATTTTATTCCCATCAGTATCCAACACTGCTGCCCTGACCGTCATCTGACCATGGTGACCGTGGTCATGGCTATGGTCGTGGCCTCCACCTCCGGTGTTCCTCCCATCCAGCCAAGTGACAAGCATTTTTTCTCCCCAAGGAACCATAGACACAAATCCATGTTCTGTTTGGGTCTTGTCATCGTGCAGGACAAAGGGCTCAGACCATTGCTTCCCATCTTTGGAAATAGTGATCCGGACGTCATAGGCAAAAGTCCCTTCACCGCTTTTTTGCAAAAACGCAGCTATCAAAGTCCCGTCTGCAAAAGCTGACATCTGTGGATAATCCGCCCAATTGACAAACCAATCTGATCCTTGCGCAATGGTGGATTCGGGGGAAAAGGTATCCCCTTCCAACTTGGAGAATTTAAAAATATTGGCCGAATCAGATTTCTCTATCCAAGAAAGATAGATTTCGCCTTGGGGAGAAGTGAAAAGATACGGCTCTTCGATATGGGCATTTTCCGAGAAAATTTCCCGTACCATATCCACTGAAGGGGTAAGAGTTTCCTTCTTTTTTTCTGAACATGAAAAAAGGGCTATCCCTAATAGGAAGCCCATAATTTTAATTTGACTTTGTTTTCGTTTGGACATCTTTAGTCAGTCACTACCATTTTGAACCCTTCCCCATGGATGGTGATGATCTGCACTTTGGGATCATCTTTGAGGATTTTTCTGATCTTGCTTAGGTAGACGTCCATGCTTCTCGCATTGAAATAGGAATCATCCCCCCAAATCTGCTTCAGGGCATGGCTTCTGTTTACCAGTTTGTTGATTTCTGAAGCCAACAACCTGATCAATTCATTTTCCTTGGAGGTAAGCTTGTGGATTCCTGAGGGACCTTTGATGTATTGCTCATCATAATGGAGTTCGAATTCACCGAATTTGTACAGCTTCAAGGAGAGTACTTCTTCGGATTTTTGGGTTCGACGAAGAATCGCCCCGATCCGGAGAAGCAATTCCTCCATGCTAAAGGGTTTGGTGATGTAATCATCTGCTCCGATTTTGAGGCCTTCGATGATATCTTCTTTGAGATTTTTAGCCGTCAGGTAAATGATAGGCAAGTCTTCCTGAACTTTCTTGATTTCTTTGCCCAGGGTAAAACCATCCTTCTTGGGCATCATAATATCCAGTATTGCGAGGCTGTATTTGTCTTTTTTAAATTTGGACCAACCTTCTTCGCCATCACGGCAAAGGGTGGTCTCATAGCCTTTCATAGCTAGGTATTCCTGCAGGATATCCCCTAGATTCGGATCATCTTCTACTACTAAAAGTTTTTGTTTGCTCATGGTGTCTTGGGGAGTTTGATGGTAAATATACTTCCTTTTCCTGGTTCACTGTGTACTGATATTTCGCCTTTATGCGCTTCGATGATGGTTTTGACATAGGATAACCCCAGTCCAAAGCCTTTTACATCATGGACATTGCCTGTGGGAACCCTGTAAAATTTGTCAAATATTTTCTTGGTAACCTCTTTGGACATGCCGATACCATTATCCTGAATAGAAACAAAGGCATATCCGTTTTGATCCCAAACTTTGATATGGATGATAGGACTTTCTTTGGAGTATTTGTTGGCGTTATCAAGCAGGTTATTAAGAATATGTGACAAATGGAACTGATCGGACATCAGATTTGGGTCTGACATATTGTTTTCAAGGGTAATTTCCCCCCCTTTTTTTTCTACCTGAAGTTCAAACTGGGAAATTGCATTTTCCAGTAATTCAACCAGGTTGACGTATTCCATTTTCAAGCTGAATTCCTTTTTCTCCAATGTAGCAGCTTGGAGTACTTTTTCCACCTGACCTCCCAATCTTTTGTTTTCGTCCCTAATGATACTCAGGTATCTTTTTCGGAAAGATTCTTGATTCAACAATTCAGGATCCTGCAATGCCTCCACGGCAAGATTTACCGTG
>NZ_CDSBKL010000385.1:0-3764 GCF_977115555.1 Aquiflexum sp. | reverse complement strand
GACCGAAGTCAGCGAACAGTACTTACTCGATCTTGAGCGCGAAGCATTCTTGAGCTTAACAGGGGAGAAAAAAACCCTGGAAAGGATACACAGTATTCTGTTTAAAGGAAAACCGCTCAGAAATTAAGAGAGAAGCGAGAAACGAGAAGCGAGAAACGAGAAAACAGTATCAAGTATCAAGATTAAAGTATCAAGCAATAACTCTTAAAATTTTCAATCATGCATAATTTCAAAGATTTAAAAGTCTGGCAAAAATCAGTGGATTTGGCTGTAAAAATATACAAATCAACAGCACTTTTTCCCAATGAAGAGAAGTTTGGAATGACGTCCCAAATGAGGAGGGCCGGTGTTTCTATACCATCCAATATTGCTGAAGGTTCTGCTAAAACATCAAAAAACTCTTTTGCCAATTCATTAGAGATAAGCTTAGGTGAAAGTTTTGAACTAGAAACCCAAATTGAAATAAGCAGGAGGGTAGGCTTAATGTCTGAAAACCTTTCTTCTGAAATAAATGAAGACATCGTTGAAATTCAAAAAATGATTATGGGACTTAAAACCTCGCTTGATCGGTAAGGTACTTGATACTTGTGTCTTGATTCTTGATACAATTAAATAACACCAAACTCAAAAAAACACACCATGGAAGCATATATAGTAAACGGATATAGATCGGCGGTAGGAAAAGCCAAAAAGGGCGGTTTCAGATTCTACCGGCCTGACGATTTGGCCTCAGATGTCATCAAGCACCTTGTGGCCAACACCCCCGGATTGGAAAATAAAATGGTCGATGACCTGATTGTCGGAAATGCCATCCCGGAAGCCGAACAGGGTATGCAGATGGGAAGGATGATTTCCCTTTTGGCATTGGGTATCGACAACCCCGGCTTCATTATCAACAGATACTGCGGTTCCGGCTTGGAAGCCATCGCTTTGGCTGTTGGAAAAATCAAAGCAGGTATGGCAGACTGCATCATTGCCGGCGGAACAGAATCCATGTCCATGCTCCCGATGATGGGATATAAGACTGTCCTTAACTGGAAAATCGCCTCCCAGACTCCGGAATATTACCTCAGCATGGGTTTGACTGCAGAGGAACTTGCAAAGGACTACGAAATCACCCGCGAGCAGGCAGATGAGTTTTCGGCAAATTCCCATACCAAAGCATTGGCAGCGATCGCCGCAGGAAAATTCAAAGAGCAGATCGTTCCTGTAGAGGTTGAAGAAACATACCTCGACGAAAAAGGAAAAAGGAAAACAAGAAAATATGTCGTGGATACAGACGAAGGTCCAAGGGCAGGCACGACTCCTGAAGTCCTTGCGAACCTCAAGCCGGCCTTCAAAATGAACGGACAGGTCACGGCAGGAAATTCCTCCCAAACTTCTGATGGGGCCGCCTTCGTGGTCGTCATGTCAGAGCGGATGGTCAAAGAACTTAACCTTGAGCCGATCGCCAGGATGATGTCCTATTCCGTAGCCGGTGTAGACCCTAGAATCATGGGCATCGGTCCAAAAGAAGCTGTGCCAAAAGCCCTGAAGCAAGCCGGATTGACTTTGGATAAAATTGACCTGATTGAATTGAATGAGGCTTTTGCTGCCCAAGGTTTGGCAGTGATCAAGTCTTTGGATATGGACATCAGCAAAGTCAATGTCAATGGCGGAGCTGTCGCATTAGGTCACCCACTCGGCTGTACCGGAGCCAAACTTTCCGTTCAGCTTTTCCACGAACTCCGAAGACAAAACAAAAAATATGGACTCGTCACCGCCTGTGTCGGCGGCGGTCAGGGAGTGGCGGGAGTTTATGAGTTATTGCGGTAATTGAAAAGGTTATTAATGAAATCAACAAAATCCAAAAAATGCTTTACACTCTTATCTTAAAATTTGAAAAAAAATAGTGACATAAGCGTATGAATAAGCTTGTCTTATGTCTTGCGTCTTGTGTCTTATGTCTACAATTATGAGCACAATAACCAAAAATTCAATCAACGGCGGCGAATTCCTTGTCAAGGAAACCGAAGCAAAAGACATCTTCATCTTTGAAGAATTTACAGAAGAACAAAAAATGATGGCTCAGGCCTGTCAGGATTTTATCGATACCGAAATCCATCCACACAGTGAGGAAATCGATAGCATGAAGCATCCTGAGCTTGTTCCATCCATTTTCAAAAAAGCCGGAGACCTAGGTCTCCTAGGTATCGCTGTTCCTGAAGAATTCGGTGGCATGGGCATGAGCTTCAACTCTTCCATGCTTATTGCTGACATTATCGGCGGAGCAGGATCTTTTTCGACGACTTATGGTGCACATACAGGTATCGGCACACTTCCGATTCTATACTATGGCTCTGAAGACCAGAAATCAAAGTACCTTCCCAAGTTAGCGACCGGCGAATGGGCGGCTTGCTACTGCTTGACAGAACCGGATGCCGGTTCAGATGCCAACAGCGGCAAGACCAAAGCTACTTTGACTGAAGATGGTAAACACTACCTCATCAACGGGCAAAAAATGTGGATCTCCAATGCGGGATTCGCTGACCTTTTCATTGTCTTTGCCAAAATCGAAAATGACAAGAACCTTACCGCCTTTATCGTAGAAAAAGGATTTGGTGGGATCACCATGAATGAGGAAGAAAAGAAGATGGGCATCAAAGGTTCTTCTACCCGTCAGGTATTCTTCAATGACTGCAAAGTTCCTGTGGAAAACATGCTTTCCGACAGACAAAACGGTTTCAAAATCGCTGTAAACATCCTCAATATCGGAAGAATCAAATTGGGTGCAGGTGTCTTGGGTGGCTGCAGGTCTGTGGCTTCCCTTTCTGTGAATTATGCCGGAGAGCGCAAGCAGTTTGGCGTAGCGATCAATACCTTCGGTGCGATCAAGCAAAAATTGGCAGAAATGGCTGTCAGGACTTATGCCTGCGAATCACTCTGCTACCGTGCCGGTCAGGATATCGAAGACAGGATGGAGTCCCTCGCTGCCGAAGGCATGCCGGATGCACAGGCAAAACTGAAAGCTTTGGAGGAATTTGCGATAGAAGCGGCGATTGCCAAAGTTCATGGTTCGGAAGTATTGGACTATGTCGTCGATCAAGGCGTACAGGTCTATGGCGGTATGGGCTATTCAGCCGATGCACCGATGGAGCGCGCTTATAGAGATGCACGTATTTCCAGGATTTACGAAGGTACCAACGAAATCAACCGCATGCTGATGGTAGGCATGTTGCTCAAGAGAGCAATGAAAGGAGAGATCAACCTTTTCGAACCGGCTATGGCTGTTTCGGCAGAATTGACTTCCGTCCCGAGCTTTGAGACAGTGGATAATTCTGAGCTTTTTGCTGCAGAAAAAGAAACCATCAAGAAACTCAAGAAAGTATTTCTGATGGTGGGCGGTAAGGCGGCCATGGCTTTGGCAGACAAAATCGAATCCGAACAGGAAGTGATGATGAACCTTGCTGACCTGATGATTGAAATCTACGCGGCTGAGTCTGTCATCCTGAGAACAGAAAAACTCGTGGGTCTGAGAGGCGAAGATGCCTGTCAACCGCAGATTGCGATGACGCAGGTGTATCTGTTTGAAGCAGCAGAAAAAATCCAGACTGCCGCTAAGGAAGCTATTGCGGCATTTACCAAAGGTGACGAGCAGAAAGTGATGTTGATGGGATTGAAGCGCTATACCAAAGCAGACCTGGTCAATACCAAAGAGCTGAGAAGACAGGTGGCAGATTATATGATTGAGAAAGGGAAGTATCCTTTTTCTTAATTTTTATTTC
>NZ_CDSBKL010000384.1:0-3769 GCF_977115555.1 Aquiflexum sp. | reverse complement strand
GGACAAAATCCTGCAGCCATTCTTTACTACTAAAAAAGGGACAGAAGGTACGGGCCTTGGGCTAAGTATTACCCATGATATCGTGAAGGCGCATGGGGGGGAATTGGAGATTACTTCCCAACCCGGGTCAACCGTGTTTTTCATCCGTCTTAATAATAATTAATGCATAACTCATTTTCGGATATAAAATCTTTAAAAAAGGTCATGAAGCCACTAAAAATCATGAGAAGCATAGTTTCGATCCCGATTAAAACAGCACTTTTTGCCTTTGTGATGATTCTTATACAGGAAACATCATTTGCGCAACAGAATGCTCATATCTTAGGACCCTCCGAAAATCAAATTGATAGCCTATTGCTCCGGTTTTCTAACGAAACCTCCGGTCCACTCCGCATGGGCCTGGCCCGGGAATTGGGTCTCTTTTTCACTGATATCGACCCAGACACAACCATGTATTTTCTGAATACGCAATTACAACTGGCCCAGAGCTTGGGAGAGCGGTTGTGGGAAGGCGATGCACTTAGAAGGCTTGGTTATCTCACATATCTTCAGGGGAGTTATTCGGAGTCATTCTCCTATAATACGCAGGCCCTTACGCTGTTTATGGATACCTCCAACGAACGGAAGGTGTGGGAACCTAGCAGACTTTCTCTCGCAGGTACTCCAGAACAATCCCGGTTAACCGAGCTCGCCCTGACTTTTTTTCACAGGGCGCAACTATACACATGGATCAGCAACATTTCTGAGCAAAGGCCCCTTTATCGAAAAGCCATTGAAATAATTGATAAGGCTGGAGATGATGCTATCGCTTCCTTCATGTATAGCAGTCTGGCAGAATCATATATTGAAGAATATCCCGATTCTGCCATGATGTACCTCAGTATTGGAATTGAAAAGTCCGAAAAAGTTGGTTTCATGAAGTATCGGGGTAATGATCTCTCTCGTATGGGAAGAGCGCATAAGAGCCTAAATGACTTCGATAGCGCTGAGAAATATTATTTGGAGGCAATTGCCAAGAGCAGGGAAGTTAATAACTTCAGGCACCTTGCGATTGCGTATTATGAACTGGCACGGCTCAATCAGTTGACCGGAGATACCACCAGCGCCCTGGACAACGCCATAAAAAGTTACGAGGCCGCTGATTCGATCCAAAACCTTTCAGTTATCAGTGATGTTGGCCTCATGCTCTCCAAGTTGTATGAGCAGCTGAATGACACAGACAAAGCATATTATTATCTTAGACTATCACAGGCTGCTTCTGAAACTCTTCAGAAAGAAAACCAGATACGACGGGCCAGCGACCTTCAGTTTGCCGAACAGCTCCGACTCAGGGATCTTGAAGAGGCTCAGGCGAGAAGTCAGGCCAGGCTCCGAATAACCATTCTGATGGGTGTGCTGTTCACGATTGCGGTGGTGGCGTTCCTGATGTACCGAAATAACCGCCAAAAACAGGCGGCCAATAAGGTATTGGAAAATACACTTGATAATTTAAAAGCCACGCAGAATCAACTTGTCCAACAGGAAAAACTCGCTTCCCTTGGCCAACTTACTGCCGGTATCGCCCATGAGATCAAGAATCCGCTCAATTTTGTGAATAACTTCTCTGAGGTGTCAATCGAGCTAGTGGATGAGGCAATTGAGGAAAGAAGCAAAGCTCAGGAATCTAGAGACGAAACTTTGGTGGACGAAATATTGGAAGATATCAAGTCCAATCTCAAAAAAGTCCATGAACATGGTTCACGGGCAAACGGGATCGTGACTTCCATGTTGCAGCATTCTCGGGGTGGGTCAGGAAAGGTTGAACCCACCGATCTCAATGCTTTGATCAAAGAATATTCGAGCCTTGCTTTTCATGGCATGAGGGCAGGGAAAAACCCCATCAATGTTGATATCGATTTGCAGTTAAATGACCAAATCAAGAACATACCTCTAATTGGGGAAGACTTCAGCCGTGTTTTGCTTAACTTATGCAACAATGCCTTTGATGCGATGCGGGCAACTGCTGAAATACGGCCACCAAAGCTGACCATCCGGACAATCCCCGAACCGGAAAAGATTATTATTGAAGTAGAGGATAATGGCCCCGGCATCCCAGAGGACATCAGGGACAAAATCCTGCAGCCATTCTTTACTACTAAAAAAGGGACAGAAGGTACGGGCTTAGGGCTGAGTATTACCCATGATATTGTGAAGGCTCATGGGGGTCAGATCAAAATAGAATCAAAAGAAAATGAAGGAAGCAAATTTTCAATTTTGTTGGATGCATAGAGCTAATTTTATATTACCCGTTCTTATTTTTTTCATTTGTTTGGGAGTTGCAAGCCCATCATTTGGTCAGGAAAAAGTAATGACCATTGGTGAATCTAGTTTTGACCGATTTGAACGGGTCCCTCTTGGAAATGATCTATACTGGAAATTTAAATCAGGAACCCATCCCAATTGGGCTGATCCCGATTTGGATACCCAAGGTTGGGAAAACCTGGCACCTGGACAACTCACTGAGGATATGAAGGATCAAAATGGCAGACTTGAAGGTTGGTTTAGAATTAAAGTGAGGAAGGGGTCTGGAATTCAGAATGACATTAGCGTTTTTATTCAATCGATGTGGCAAAACCTTGAAATCTATGTAGATGGTATATTAGTAAGGGAGATAAATAAAAATGAAAGCATCAAAAAAAATAAGAATGGGGGAAACCTGAATTTTT
Organism: Aquiflexum sp.; assembly: GCF_977115555.1. Classification (NCBI taxonomy): domain Bacteria; kingdom Pseudomonadati; phylum Bacteroidota; class Cytophagia; order Cytophagales; family Cyclobacteriaceae; genus Aquiflexum; species Aquiflexum sp. The sequence continues at coordinate 1,064 of NZ_CDSBKL010000384.1, read as the reverse complement.
ATGCAGGATATGAATACGAAATCCCATTAACACTCCGGGATGATAGTCAGGATTTAGTGATTGCAGTCCATTATATCCTTGAACCCTTAAAATTTCCTTTTTCTCTTTTTGAAAAAAGAAGACAAACATTTTTTACTGCCGAGATTGGTACAAAATATTCCATCGCATTGAAAGCCAATGAGCAAGAATTCTATAAAAACTTTCAAACTATCTTAGTAAATACTACATTTTTATTGGCTGTTCTTTTTTGGCTTTTGTATGGGCTCAACAAACAAGAGGAAAATTTGAAATATATAGCATTTTTGACCTCTCTTTATTTTTTGGCACAAATCCCCACACTAATTTTCAGCTATTTAAAAACCTTAGATTTTTCTACTTTTTTTGTTCTCGATATTATCGAAAAGTTAATTATTGCCAGCATTTTTTATGCTACGGTTTTCGTAGTGGCTAAAATCTTATCAGGAAATTTCCCCAAACCCAAATGGCTCTTTTTAATTATAGGTTTAGTGGGATTCGTAGACTTTGGATTTACCAGATTTCCTCCTTTTGCCGTTTCGGTTATTTTGTTTTTTCTGGTCTCTATACTGTACTACACCTGGAAGTCACGTAAAATTATCCAAGGAGCTCAATGGGCGATAGTGGGAGGTACTGTCATTTCCTTAGTCTTTATGCTTTTTGTTTTTTTTCTGGCAATTATATCGGTGATTTCTGTAAATGGATTTCCTGCAACCCTGGCTTATTTGATTTTTCCCCTAACCCTTTTGATATATGTGGCAATTCGGTTTAAGGAAATTTTGAAAGAGACCAGACAAAAAGCAGAAGAGGTAGTAAAAATTACTGAGGAAAAAGCCTTACAAACCGAAAAGCAAAATGTGATTTTGGAGGCCAAAGTAAAAGAGAGGACCATGGATCTCCAGAAATCTTTGGAAAACCTCAAATCCACCCAGGCACAACTCATCCAACAGGAAAAACTCGCCTCCCTCGGCCAACTCACAGCAGGTATTGCCCATGAGATCCAGAACCCGCTGAATTTTGTGAATAATTTCTCGGAGGTGTCGATTGAA
>NZ_CDSBKL010000383.1:0-3787 GCF_977115555.1 Aquiflexum sp. | reverse complement strand
CCACCCAAGAAAAATGGACTGACTTTTTGCCGTTCGGCTGACATCATGGATGTTCTCCAGGTTTCTTTGGCCATCTCGGGTATGGTCATCAGGTCTCTTTCTTCCAAAAAAGCAATGGCTTCCTCCGCCATTTCACCTACCATCTGCGGCCATTCCCCTGCCGGGACGTAGGTGTTTTTGACTTTTTCCAAAGCAGCTTTCCAGTCATTGCCAAACCCCATTTCCTGAGAAGCCTTGAGCATTTCACGCTCGCACCAAGCATATTGTTTTTCTCCTTCGGCAAGAAGTTCCTCTGCAGAATAGGGAACCATGTTAAAGAGTAATTCCTTTTCAATCGCAATTTTTCCTACCGGTTTGCCGATGATGCCTGAACCGTCATCTTTGACCACAGTATTCACAAAATGCTTTTTCAAAAAATCCGAATACCCCGTCATGACTTTTGAAAGACTTTCCATGGGCATTTTCATCCACCAAGTAAATTCGGGATCGTAGTCAAAATAAAATTTATACGCTTCCTCTGTACTTTTTCTCATGGCTTCCACTACTCCCGCGGCCAATTCAGCCTTTTGCCAACTGTCGTATGGTTTTGATTTCTTTTCAGCTTCCCATTTCTTGTTCAATTCCTGTTCAACCAGTGCGAAAGTAGCCGCCAATTCCTGCGCATTGGGCTTGATGGCCATTCTTCTGGCTTGGTAGAATTTTTCCAATGGCGCTGCAAAGTCTGTTACAGATTTGACAGCTTTATATTCCTCATAAGATGCGGAGTGGAAATAGCTTTCTTTTTCAAGGAAATTTTTGAAAATCTGATAGTCCAGTTTTCCGTCCAAGGAATAGGAATCGTACGGCATTTTTTCCAAAGCATCGAGCCAGTCTTTGTACAGTATGTCTATTCTTTCAAAATATTCATCCGAAAGGGGATTGTTGTACTTTCTATTCAGGGCGCTTCGATCCGCCTGAAAGCTCATGATGGCAGGGTACAGTTCGGAGGCGGAAGCCTGCAAAGCCATTAAAAGGAAAAAGGAAAATAGGAGGAGTTTTTTCATGGTTTTTGGAAATGGATTTGTGTTCTGAATGATTTTGTATTGGGCTTGTAATTCTTACTATTTATAAAGCCCAAATTAAAGGGATTTGTGAGCTACTTTTCCTTCAAAACTAGCTTATCAAAGTAACATGATTTCAAAGAAGCAGAAACCCTAATTCATGAATTTAGGTAAATTTGTGAAGTTGACTTCATGATTTTAGCTAAATTTGTGAAGTTGATATACTGCGTTATTTAAATTCTAGCTTTGGAATTTTATCTTTCTCCGAAAATCCTTCGGGGTTTCATTTCTGAATTTTTTAAAAGCCCTATTAAAGTAAGAAAGATTTTGGAAACCGGCTTGGTAAGCTATTTGGGAAATCGACATGTCGGTATTTTGGAGCAGGTGACAGGATTTGTGGATCCGGAGTTCGTTGAGGAACTCTGTATAGGTTTTCCCCGTCCGGTCTTTAAAGAAGCGGCAAAAAGCCTCCTTGCTCATATTGGCGGTATCAGCCACTTCCTTGAGGCTTATGTTTCGGTGGTTTTCCGCAAGAATAAAAGCCATGACATGGCCCATCCTTTTGCCCTCCAATTCTGAATAATCCCTGATTGGAATCAGGCGGTTGAGAGGTTCCATCGCCTTGGATTGCTGTAGGTTTCGGATCATTTCCAATGCGGAAAGGACCTTTTCCAATCCTGATTTATTGCCAAAGGAAAGGATCCGATTTTTTAGGGACTCCCTGATTTCTCCCTTGATGGCATAGCAACCTTTGATGGTATTGACCCATTGTCTGAGTTCGAGAAATTCTTCGACTTCCCAAATGCCTTTGCCCAAAGCCTCAAAATCTAAGAAAATCGTGTTGCTGACGGATTTGATGGTATTTGTTTTGAGAAAATATTCCTCATCAGACCGGAATACATGAGGAACATTTGAACTCAGCAGGTAAATGTCTCCAGGTTCAAACCTTCCCAAATAATCTCCAACCATCAATTGGCCTTTACCTTCGAGGATAAGGGTTAGCTGCCACTCCGGATGCTGATGCAGTTTGTCATAGAAGTGACTCCCTTCATCCACCTGATAGCGGACAAACTCCTTTTGTGATTTGGGGATTTTGAAGGGGATTACTTTTAGACTCATATTTTAGAAGCAAGAAACGAGAGACATAAATAAAGAACTGGCTTTCGTTAAATTCCAATATGATATTAATTCATTTTTTTCGAAAAGTCTATTTTCAAATCAATATGATATCACTATTGACTAATTAAGTGTATGTATCCGAATTGGATTACTTATATCTTTGAATAAAAAAATCTACAACTATGAATTGGCAAGGTGTATTTCCGGCAGTGACGACCAAGTTCCATCAGGATGGAAGTTTGGACATGGACATGTTTTTCAAAAACCTCGATGCACAGCTCGAAGCAGGCGTGCATGGAATCATTCTTGGAGGCACTTTGGGTGAATCCTCTGTACTTAGTTTGGAGGAAAAAATCCAGTTGACAACCGAAACCGTGAAGTATGTCAATGGCAAAGTTCCTGTTATCTTAAATATTGCCGAAGGAGCAACGAGAGACGCAATATTTTGGGCACACAAAGCAAAAGAAATGGGAGCTTCAGGACTGATGCTTTTGCCTCCGATGCGCTATGGTTCTGATCCGAGGGAGACTGTTGCTTACTTCAAGGCCGTGGCCAACAGCACTGATTTACCGATCATGATTTATAACAATCCGGTGGATTACAAGACTTTGGTAACCTTGTCTATGTTTGAGGAATTGACCGATTGCCCAAATATCCAAGCAGTCAAAGAATCTACAAGAGACATCTCCAATGTGACGAGGATGAGAAACCTATTTGGAGACAGGTTCAAAATCCTCTGCGGAGTCGATACTTTGGCAATGGAAGAATTGCTGATGAGCGCTGACGGGTGGGTTGCCGGGTTGGTTTGTGCTTTTCCAAAAGAGACTGTTGCCGTCTATAACCTCGTGAAGGCCGGAAAGACAGAAGAGGCTTTAAAAATCTACCGTTGGTTCTTACCTTTATTGGAACTCGATATCCATCCGAAACTCGTACAATACATCAAACTCGCTGAGCAGATGGCAGGCATCGGAACAGAATGGGTCCGTGCGCCTAGACTGACTTTGATTGGTGAAGAAAGGGTGAAAATCGAAAATATCATCAAAAGGGGATTGGAACATAGGCCTAACCTGTAATACGATTTAAGATTTGCGAATTACGATTTACAGGTACCAAGAACAAAGTACCAAGTACGAAGTAGGTGAACTTTAATTGGTTTCTTCTCAATATATTTTTGATAAGAAAAGACTTCTCACGATGTTCGAAGTGACAAGGTGAAGTTTATTTGGTTTCTTGATTTTCTTTTTGGCAAGAACAAGACTTTGGAAATAGGACAACAAGACAACCTGATAACCCGACAACAATTACAACAAATAGAACAATTACAACCATTAACCAAACTCCATGACCTACGACCAGATTTTTGCCAAAGCACAGGAAGCATTTTTGTTTTATAAAAACCTTCCAGGAAAAGAGAAAGCGGCTTTTCTCCGAAAAATCGCAGATGGATTGGAGGCTGAAAAAGCCACCATTATCCCTTTGGCTTCAAAAGAAAGCAACTTACCTGAAGGAAGGATTACCGGTGAACTTGGAAGGACCACAGGCCAGATCCGCTTGTTTGCAAAGTTGGTGGAGGAAGGAAGTTGGGTGGAAGCGACCATCGACCATGCAGATCCAAACCGCACTCCGGC
>NZ_CDSBKL010000382.1:0-3802 GCF_977115555.1 Aquiflexum sp. | reverse complement strand
TTGTCTCCTGCAAACGGATGGCTGGCAGCCCTTGCTTGGTCAAATTCAATCTCATTGATGACCTTAATATGATGGTTCGGCAGAAACATGTCCAAATCCCCGTCTTTCTCAAAATCAAAAAACAATGCCTGGGTACTGTTGGACGGATCATCCAAACCATAGGTAGCGGCACTTTCTATAAAAGTCTGGTTTCCTTGGTTAATGAATAATTCATTTCTACGGCTATCAATATTTCCGTTTCCTGAATAACAAACATAAATATCAAGCCATCCATCAGCATTGATATCTACCATTGTAACCCCGGTTGTCCAGGATTTCTTTCCTTTTACCCCTGCTGTTTTGGAAATATCTTTGAACCTGAAATCCCCTTCGTTAAGGTATAGGACATTATCTGTCATATTTCCTGTGAAAAAAATATCTTCCAGTCCGTCATTGTTGACATCACCTACTGCGACACCACCGCCGTTGTAGAAGTATTCGTAGGTCAGGATATTGTTTTTTTGGTCTTCCTTGAGTGTATTTGAAAAAGTCACTCCTGTTCTTTTGGAGGGTAGGAGTTCAAAAGCACCGATTTTGTTTTTTTCTGTTCCCGAAAAGAAAAACAGCCCAATCCCTGATATTACCATCAATATAGGTAAAATGGATTTTGAAATCGCTTGCATCTTTATTCTGTTCAAATGGTTTTTACCTCAATATAATCCATAATTGGATTTTGATGAACCGAGGATTATTGAAGTACATCGTCAAATATTTTTTCATTGACCACTGCGACACCTCCTAGTAGCCCTACTTCTTTACCGAGCTTGTACAATGACAATTCGGTATTTTCTCTTGCCTTAGCCATACTGTATATGTTCAATGCCTGCTGTATCGGGGTTATAAGGTATTGTTTTGCTTCCGCTACTGAACCTCCGATGATGATCATTTCAGGATTGAGAAGCTGGATAAGGATCGATATCCCTCTGCCTAGATCAAGACCGACTTCCGAAAGGATTGTTATAGCTCTTTGGTCTCCTGCAAGTGCCGCATCCACTACCAAAAAAGGCTCGATTTCATTGTTGTTTTCCCTTACCATTCGGGACAAAATCGAATCGCTGTCTGTGGCTATGGCTTCTTTGGCCATGCGGACGATTGCCGTGCCGGAAGCAACCGATTCCAGACATCCTTTTTTTCCGCAGGTGCACGTGATGTCGCTTGATTCGAAAATGGGAGAGTGGCTAAACTCCCCGGCAAATCCTGAAGCACCCTGGTAAATTTTGCCGTCGATGATGATTCCCAATCCAATTCCCCAACCAATAAAAATACCAAGCACATTTTTGTAATTGTCTTTTTGACCGAATTTGAATTCGGCAAGGGTCATTGCCCTTGCATCGTTTTCCAAAAACACCCTTCTTTCCAGTCTCGCTTCAAAATTTTCAACAAGACTTTTTTTCCCGAATTTCAGGTAAGTATGGTTGATGCCATTGATGGAATCTATCAATCCCGGCATGGAAATCCCAATGGCAATGATTTTTTCATCAGCAATTCCTGATTTGTTTTTATGACTCAAAATGAAATCACAAATCTGCTCGAAAGTATCTTTTTCATTGTTTAGGGTAATTTTGATGGTTTCGGCCTCTGTGATGGCTTCATTTGTGCTGTTATAGATTGCTGCTCTGACCCGGAATTTATTGATGTCCACTGAAAGGACGTAAAACGCATCTTCTGCCAACTGGTACAAGTCAGGTTTTCTACCACCTTGTGATTCTGCCCTACCGTTTTTTATTACTTCTCCTGAAGTCATCAAATCACCCAACAGCGAATTGACTGTGGGTAGTGAAATCCCGACTTCAGTGCATATTTCCCCTGCGGTATTGCTCCCTTTTGTATATAAGTTTTTGATCAACTTCAATTTGTTGGTATAACTCTTGGTTTCTACCACTCCCAGAATCTTTTCCAGGTTTTTTTTAGGGTTTATTAAGTTCATCCTTTGACTTTAAGAAAGCCAATTAAATGATTTTTTAAAGCATATCAAAAGTGCTTAATAAAAAAAATCTATTATCAAGGTTCGATTTATGTAAAATAATCCATCGATTCTACAATTTGATAGCGGGCTTATAGAAGTTTTTATTTTTAACCTGATTTTAATTTCTTTTTTGAGTTTTTCAATTAAGCAAATCCTTACTTCTAATTAATCTGATAATTTCAATAAGGTGGGTTTTTGAGTTTGATTGGTGGTCATTGACTAGGAAACAAAAGAGGCCCTGATCGGGCCTCTCTTGATTTGGCTTAGTTTCCACCTCTGCCTCCTCCTCGGGAAGATGAAGTTGACCTGCTTCCAGACCCGGATGTAGATTCTTGACCGCTTTTTGGTTTTTCTTCAGTCCTTGGTTTTGCAACCTGCGGAGTCTGCCGATTTTGAACCGGTTTTTTGATTTCTTGCTGCATTCTCTGATTAGTCTGTTGCCTTGTTGATTCGACTTGTCTTTTGGTATTTTCAATTGCCCTTGAAACATCAGGTTTGTTGGATGAAGCTGCCTGCCCAGATCTTGAATTCCCATTTACAATTGATGGAGAACTGTTTCTTGACCTTTGTTCAGTATTTGGTGACTGTGCAGGCTTATTTTGAATCTTTGATTGGGGTTGTTCAAATGACCTGCTAGTGTTGGTATTTTGGGAATTTCTTGAAGGAGATGCAGATTCATTTATTCCATTATTGGAATTGTACGGGCTGTTTCTATTTGATTCCCTAGGAGATTGAGCCTGTCTTTCTGATTCACGGGAAGGTTGATTTTGGACGCTTCTCGTTGAGGAAGAACTTGACCTAGTTTCCATGATGGATTTCTCTTTAAATTCCTCAGCAGTAAACACCCTTGATGGTCGGGGATTTTCATTTCTTTCTTTGACATCCCTCACCTCAGGACGGTACACACTCAACCTATCTTTTTGAACTACTGTTCTTCCCGGTTTTTCCGAATCACTGATTTGATAAACTGGTACCACAGTCCTTGTAGATCTTTCGATTTCTCTTTTTGAAGGACCGGAATAGTAGGTGTTATTATTATAGACATAAGTGTTGTTGATGAAGGTTGTTCTGCTATAGATAGTTGGCACATGATAAGCAGGAGCGCAATACCTGTAGAAATTTCTTGATCGGAATCTCCTTTGCGGTATGAATACCCAGTAATTGGAAGGTATATGAAAAGATACGCTCACTTGGAAGCCCGGACCTAAGGGTGCCCAACCATAATATCCACCCCCTGTTCTCCAATTGACCCAAGCGGGTCCCCATTCGTATCCCGGGACCCAAGCCCATCCATAATAATCATTCCAAAACCAGCGTCCATAATGAAACGGTGCCCAACCCCATTGATAATTTGATACCCATGTATTTCCAAAATTGGTCATTTCCCAATATCCGTTTGTACCATAAGGATGAAATCCCTGCTCCACAAATGGAATCCAGACATAGCCATATGTAGGATCCATAACCCAGTCTCCATAAGGGCTCAATTCATTGTAAAACACCTGAAAGGAAATACCATGATTTGGACCTGCTTTAGACTCTTGACTGAAACCCATTCCCAATCCGATCAGGACCAGAAAACTTAGCCGATAAATAGTTGACCTTTTCATATTAATTTGGTTTAGTTTCTTGGTGGGTTTTACGGCAGTTTAAAGAATTAAGTTCTATATTATTATTAAATTAAAAATAGTTTATTATAAGATATTTTTTTTTTTTAAAGAAATTTATTTTGAAAAAAAAAAATATAATTCTTTATAACTTTAAATTAATATTTTAATATATCTATATGAAATTAAA
>NZ_CDSBKL010000381.1:0-3811 GCF_977115555.1 Aquiflexum sp. | reverse complement strand
TTTTTCAAAACTTCCCCAAATGCCCCGGAGTTTCCGCTCCCAAAAAAGAGGGTTACCAAAAGCGATTTTTCAGAAACCCCTTCGGATTTTGCTGCCTATTGGTTTGGCCACTCGACTTTTATCCTTGAACTTGATGGAAAGCGGATCTTGTTTGATCCGGTTTTTGAAAATGGAGGCCCCCTACCCTTTATTTTGAGAAGGTTTGGTGAGTCTCCACTTAAAAGAGAGGAATTGCCCGAGATTGATATTGTGGTCATTACCCATGACCATTATGATCATTTGGAGGCTGCTACCATAAGATTCCTCGCATCTAGAAACTCGAAATTTATTGTACCGCTTGGTGTAGGTGCAAGATTGGAAAGCTGGGGTATTGAGAAAAACAACATCAGCGAATTGGGTTGGCATGACACTAAGCAGGTTGGCTCGTTACAAATCACTGCCCTTCCGGGAATCCACTACACGAGCAGGAGTTTTAATGACAGGAACAAAACCCTTTGGGCCTCTTTTGTGATCAAAGGGAAAGAGAAAAAGCTATTTGTAAGTGGTGATACAGGATACGGGAAGCACTTGAAAGACATCGGAGAAAAATACGGTCCTTTCGACATGGCTTTTGTGGAAATAGATGGCTGGAACAAGGGATGGCCTTTGACCCATCTCTTCCCGGATCAAGCGGTTCAGCTTTGTCAGGATATAAATACCCAAGTCATGTTTCCCATACATTGGGGTGTATTTGATTTGGCGTTACATCCTTGGGATGAATCCATCAAAATGGTAGCAAAAATGGCTGTTGAAAAAAACATCGGGTTGGTGACACCCCTTATGGGCGAAAAAGTCACACCTGGCCTCAGCCAAACCAATTTTTGGTGGGAAATGCCAAACAGGGACAGGTAAATTTCGCGTGCAGATTATGTAGGATTTAATGAAAATGTGCCATTCTCTTTTCTCTAGTATTTTTCATATTCAATAAATATATTTTGATTAAAAACATATATTTATTGTTTATCAATAAATAATAATTATGTTTGTGACATCAATCTAAACTTTTACCAAAATGTCAAAAACAAACAAATTCGTATTTATAGTCCTGCATGTAGTGGCTTGGTTGATCTTCGTAGGTCTGAGCATAGAAGCAGGCGCATTGCTTGTCAATTTTGTGTACAGTCTTTTCAAGCCTGAAATTGTGGCCCACCTTTATGAGAAACTCGACTTAAGTGACATGTATAGCCGCAGCAAATGGGCATATTTCGGCATGTACAGTTTCATTTTGGTCATTTCCGTTTTGAAGGCTATCATGTTTTATATAGTAATCATGTTACTTATGAAACTAGACTTGGCTAAGCCATTCAGCAGTTTTGTTTCCGAAAAGATTTCACTGATCAGCTACTTTGCTTTTTCTATTGGAATATTAAGTTATATAGCACGGCAAACGGCCAAAAACCTCCTCCATCGCGGGTATGAAATCGACCAACTCGATAAGTTTTGGGTAGACAGTCAGGCTTTTATTTTGATGGCAGCCGTCATCTATGTCATTGCGACTATATTCAAGAAGGGAATCGAATTACAAAACGAACAAGACTTAACCGTATAAACCATGCCGATCATAGTTAATTTGGATGTAATGATGGCAAAGCGGAAAATGTCGCTCAATGAATTATCAGAAAAAGTAGAACTGACCCTTTCCAATCTTTCTATATTAAAAACCGGAAAGGCCAAAGCCATACGCTTCAGCACTTTGGAAGCAATCTGCTTGGCTTTGGACTGCCAACCGGGGGATATTCTGGAATTTATCGAAGACAAATAAAATGTGACGACAGCTAGTCATAAGAGGATTTACCTTGTTTCCATGAATACTTAATTGGAGGTGAAAAGTTTCATTAATAATATCATCATTCAACTGACAGGAAAGCCAAGAATTTTGTTTTTGGTGGATAGCGTGGGGGCATTGCTCACCACGCTTTCCTTGTTTGTGGTCTTAAGAACTTTCCATGAATTAATCGGAATGCCGGTTTCGGTTTTGACTTACCTTTCGATCTTATCTGCCTTTTTTTGTCTCTATTCTGCAGCTTGCTTTCTCTTCTTAAAACGGTATTGGGTTCCGTTTATTTGGATAATTGGAACTGCCAACTTCCTCTACTGTGTCATGACTTTTACCCTTGTTCAGGTATATTATGCGCAACTCACAGCATTAGGAGTTGCTTACTTTTTGGGTGAAATAATGATAGTGGGTATTGTTGTGTATATCGAGTTCCGTGTTGCGAAGGCAAAAAAAAAAAGGACAAGCGAGAATTTCTAACCGCTAGACTGTCAGTTCTAATAATCCATTTTAGTCTTTTTCAAAGCTATCCAGTTACAAAAGTCCGGCATAGGCTTGGAAAATAGAACGGCAATAGCCCCGCATCGGGCCTAATACCAGTAGCCTTGGGCAAGGTCCTTTAGAGGATTTTATACTTTGGAAAGCCTACATGCACCGAAGCCCATGGTAAGTTTTAAGGGCGATTGGTATTTCGGTCAAGAAATCTTCTAAGAAGGAGAATTTGAAATACTGAAATGGTGGGGATGGATTTCATTATTTTCACACTTAACATACCTTCCAATTTTCTAGACGTTTCATTCTTAAGTCACTTTTTGTCTTACCACAAAAAGTAACCAAAAAAGTCAAGAAATTTTAATCCTCCCACACACATACCCCCGCCGGCCCGGTAAAATTTCTTCCTTCCCGCAAGTGTTCTTTAGAAAGATTAATTGAAAAGTAGAAGATTCTTAGACTTGGTCAATGCAGATTTACAGCCCCGAAGCGGCCGCAATAACAATAGCCACGGGCAAAATGCTTGACGAAATTTTATACATTGGACAATCTATAGGCACGGTAGCCCATGGTATGAAATGTGAAAAATTACCTTAATCCCCATATCAATATCCAACCGCTGCCCCGTCTTCACTCGAAGAATCTGCCGCCCCGACATAGACTTTTAGCTTTGGATCGTAAGTGATTCCCATCAATACCCCTAGATTATTTGCCGGCCTCAAGGTATGTCCCATTTTTATAAGTGCATCACGGGTGTCCGGAGACAAGAGATGCTTTTCATAGACCAACATGTCCGGAAGCCATTGGTGGTGGATTTTCATGGCTTCGATGGCTTTGTCGATCCGCATGTTGTATTCCAAGACATTGAGGACCGTCTGAAACACGGTATTGATGATCGTCCTACCTCCCGGACTTCCGATGATGAGGTGGGGTTTGCCGTCTTTGGCGACGATAGTCGGCGTCATGCTTGACAGCATCCTTTTTTCGGGAGCTATGAGATTTGGGTTGGAACCGATCTGACCCCGGCTGTTGGTAATGCCTGCTACGGGATTGAAGTCCCCCATTTCGTTGTTGAAGATGAAGCCGAGTTTGGAGGAACCCATTCCTACCCCATAGGAATTTTCAAGGGTATAGGTCAGGGAAACGGCGTTGCCGTCCTTATCCACAACCGAAAAGTGCGTCGTACTGCTTCCGTCATAGAGTTGTCCAAACTTGGAGGAATCACTCAGTGAGGCCCTATTCATATCAATGTTATCAAACCGCTTTTTGGCAAATTCCTTGGAAGTCAACCTGTCCAAAGGAATCTCAGGATTGAAATCAGGATCGCCGAGATGCTCTGCCCTATCCGCAAAAGCTCTGCGCATCGCTTCAGCTACCAAATGCACATAGGCTGTAGAGTTGAATTCTATTTTTTGCATGTCGGCTTGTTCCATGAGGTTCATCATCTCGATCAGGGCTACACCACCCGAACTTGGCGGTGGCATAGAATAGATTTCATAGCCTTTG
>NZ_CDSBKL010000380.1:0-3818 GCF_977115555.1 Aquiflexum sp. | reverse complement strand
CTGATTTTAAAACAATTGAGTCTGATTTGAGAATAGCCCAAAAGGAACATTTTATTTCATTTAGTCAATATACCCCAACTGTCTACACCAAAATCCAAGAGAGAGGCATTCAACTTTCACTCAGGTACCTCTGTAAACCAAGAAAGAGAAGGGTATTGGAGAATCAGATTTCAGAAGCGATTATTGACAGATTCAGAGCGGAAAAAGATATCAAGATCGTCTATCCGATTACTTCGATTTATTTGGAAAAGGGAGAATGATCCTTGATTGGGGTTTGATCAGTAAAAAGATATTAATGGATATTGGAAGATATTGGATTCGAGTTAATTGAGTGTTTGGTTTTTATAGAAGAAGGCAAACCACGAGAAAATAAAAAAAGGCTCAAAATGATGAGTTCTGAACCTTTTTATTTTATTTCTGCTAAGAGTATATCAATCTTTCTTCTTCAGATCACCTCTTTTAATCGATTGGATAAATTTGGACCAGGCAAATGGATCCATCAGCGTAAACGGTCTAGGTCCATACCTATCCTGTATCTGCATGATCTGTCCCTGCTGGAAATACCTCATGTTTTCATTTCCTGACGCCGGCATCGCCTCCGCATATCTCAGCAGCGTTTCAGGACTAAGGTTTCCCGTCCTGTCGATGGTCATCGGCGCTTCATAATTCATCGCCAGTACCTGTCTTTTGAATTCATCTTCGGTGGGGTAGGGCATGACTTCGATTTCTGCCAAAGCGATCTCATCGATCTGCATGGTGAGTATCAAAGATATCTTGTCATCATCAACGTTTTCAGGAACTTTGAAAGACTGTTTTCTCAAACCAATAAAACTGAAAATCACACTGTCACCTTCCAATACCGGCATGGAAAAATATCCGTATCGGCCTGAACTTGTACCACGGCCTTTTTTCGGTACATAGACATTGACTCCGGGAACAGCATCAGTGCTGTCAGCATTGAGGATGATTCCGGACAGCTGGATTACTTTTCTTTCTCTATCTTGGGCAAAACCGTCTTCAATCCCCAATAAGAAAAGGGTGAAAAAAAGGAAAACAGCTATAGGTTGTACTTTAAATTTCAAGGTAATACGGTTTATCTTTTTGGATTCACTGAACCGAATTCAGACTAATTAGGTTTTCTAATTTGGGTATAATATTAGCCTATTTTAGTTTCATTTGCTTAATTTCGACCGGGTTTTATTCGTTAATTTTACTAAATGCGACTTAAAAATATCAGCTTAAGTTATGGCATGAGGATTTTCAAGGCACTTTCGGAAGAACCAAGAGTCCGAATCCTTCATCTTTTGCTCCAGAACAAGGAACTTTCGATTTCTGACTTGGAGCATATCCTTGACTTTACCCAAACGAAAACCAGCAGACACCTGATCTACCTCAAAAATTCCGGATTGTTGGGAAGCCGAAGGGTGGACCAATGGATTTTTTACTATATCTTGGACGAAGCCCAAGAAATCATCCAACAGATTTTTAAGTTTATCCAAAAAGACCCCAATTTCAAACGAGATCAGGATGTCTACAATATCCTGCTTTCCAACCGGGAATTGGCCATCAATAAAATAGAGAATAACCCTTATCGCAAATAAATCATCCCATTTGAAAAAGTACCGCCATATTTTCTTTGACCTGGACCACACCCTGTGGGATTATGATACTAATGTGCAAGAATCATTATCAGAGTTGTTTGAAATTTACCAGCTGATCTCAGTAGGAATTCCAAATTACCGGACTTTCATCGATGCCTTCTATCAGGTCAATTTCAAGCTTTGGGCACTGTATGACTTAGGCAAAATTGACAAGCAAAGCCTTAGGGAAACAAGGTTCAAACTTATTTTTGAAAAAGCAGGGGTTTTGGGAAACAAGGTACCCAAAGATATGGAGGAGGATTTTATGCACAGGACTTCATCTAAGCCACATTTACTCCCCTACTCCAAAGAGATTCTGGATTATTTGAGACCCAATTACAAGATGCATATCATCACCAATGGCTTCAATGAAAGTCAGGCCAAGAAAATGCATTCCTCAGGGTTGACGCCCTACTTTGACTTGGTGGTGACTTCCGAGACCACCGGCCACAAAAAGCCTGATCCTAGGATTTTTCAATATGCCATGGATAAATTGTCCGTTCAATCAGTGGATTGTATCATGATAGGCGACAATCCCAATTCGGATATCCTTGGAGCCATCCGATCCAACATAGATCAGGTCTTTTTTGATCCACATGAAAAAGGCATCGAGCATCAGCCGACGCATACTATTCGGCATTTGAAGGAATTGGAAATTATTCTGTAATTTTTTTTGCTGAATAAATAAATACCTAAGAATGTAGCTTATTTTTGCGTCCAATATGAGAAAAGGGCTATTCTTTCTTTTGTTTTTTTGCTTCTTTGCTACCTTATCCAAAGGGCAGCAGTATGATATTGGGGTTTCCTCAGGATTATTTACACCGCTTGATTTTTGGTATTATCAAGAAGGAAAACCTGGGCTAATTTCCGGTGTTTCTTTTTCTTATCATACCAAAAAGAGACTTGTTCTGTCTACCAATATCTCCAAAGGAGGTTTTCAATACAACCCCGCCTTGTCTGAGTTGAGGGTAAATGGACAAAAAGTAGGCCCCGAAAACTCCAAAGTGGATGTGTACTTTTTTTATCTTGGCATCGGTAGGATTTTTACTTTAAATGAAACCTCTGAATTAGTGGTTAACAGTGGTTTTGGATTTTTTCTCGAAAACAGATTGGCCTTCAATGAAGAAGATTTGGCTTTACGGGGACAAATCCAATATTACAGAGATGCCACTTTTCCCATACAAGTTCAATACAGAAAGGAAATCACACCGAGCCTTTGGCTTGGGATGAGGACAGGATTTTTCTTGACGCCATTTTATACATTTGGAGGATTTCATTTGACTCCTACTTTATCCTTTAGACTTTGAATCGAATGAAAATCAGGATAATCATTTTACTCGCCATAGTTTTCATTCCTTTTGTCACAAAATTGGCTGCGCAAAATGCTGATTTTGGGATCTCTCTTGGGACTTTCAGAATTCCGAATCAACAATTCTTTGAAAAGCCACGCCTTGGATTTAACCTTAATTTGGGACTTTATTACCCGATTCATAAACATTGGTCTTTGGGTACCAATTACAATAATTCGGTGATTGAATATTCAAGAGAGTCTGTTGCAAATACCCCATTGGCACCTATTTTGGGAGACCTTCCTATCGACGGTAGGGTCAACTCCGAACACTTTTCCTTCCTGATTCAGAGAAATATGCTTTTGCCGGTATGGGGTTTGCACCTTGATTTAGGTACGGGGGTCGCTGTGATGGTGGAGGCAAATGAATTTTATGACGTAGGAAACTTTGACGAGGAAATGAAATACTATACAGCCTATTTTTGGGAACAAGCTACTTCCATAGAATTTCAATTACCGTTGAGGTACGCAGTCTATAAGCCATTGGGAAATAGGGGAAGCTTGGGTTTTGAAGGCGGTTTGTTTTTTGGCAAAGGGATGTTTGTGAGGGGAGTTTTTTTTGGGCCAAGACTTTCCATAAAAATCTAGAAGGGAAAAAAAAATCTATTTTTAAACAAAAAAAGATAAAAGAAAAAGTAGAAGAGCCAAAGAAAAAAGAAAAAAGTATTTCTAACAATAGTAAATCAAATAAAAACAAAAAGAAAACAGCTAAAACAACACTGCTTATAAAAAAATGTAAAAAAAAAAAATGATGCGTTACATCCCTGCCATCGCTGTTATCTCCCTTACCAAATCATCTACCGTCCATGGCAAATGCTCCAATGCCAAAA
>NZ_CDSBKL010000379.1:0-3820 GCF_977115555.1 Aquiflexum sp. | reverse complement strand
TCACCGTTTGGAAGGATTTCCTCCTTGATAAACCAATGGAAAGCATCATGTTCCTGATATACGGAAGGTTTGGTCAAACCTCTTTTTCCTCTCCAAATCGGAAGATCGACAGGTTCCCAAAGTTTGGTTTTGGCGGATTTATATGCGGCATCAATGATGGCATTGACCACATAGCCATCGTAAAAGGTTTCCCGCGGTTGCTCCCCTTTTTCGAAAGCATCAAACATATCATTGAACATATTTGGATAACCCAATTCGTGTGCCTCATCCCCAACCGGAAACAGCCATCCTGAGGAGGATTCTGCTTTTTCGGCTACATAGTCACTTCCTGCCCCGCTTGTGAACATCTCAAAGCCGGTTCTCAAGAATGAATTGATCCAAATCGTGCCTTCCGTTCCCATCACCTCGTCCCGCAAATCCATTCCGCCACGGAAAGTCCATGAAACTTCAAACTGCCCGATGGCTCCATTTTCATATTTGACCAAACCGATGGCATGGTCCTCTGCATCGATAGGCTTGACCTGCGTATCTGCCCAACACATGACTTCTACAGGTAAAATGTCTTTGCCTATAAAATTCCTTGAAATCTCCACGCAATGACAGCCAAGGTCAATGATGGCGCCACCACCGGCTTTTTCCATATCCCAAAACCAATCCGAGTGTGGACCGGGATGGGTTTCTCTTGACTTCGCCCAAAGAACCCTTCCGATAGCGCCCGATTCTACACTTTTTACGGATTTGAGGAATTTGGGAGTATAGCAAAGGTCTTCCAAATATCCACCAAACACTCCGGCTTCCTCACATGCCAATGTCATCCTCAATGCCTCTTCGGCATTTCTTCCCAAGGGTTTGGTACACAAGACAGGTTTCTTATGTTTAACGCAAAGCATGACAGCTTCTTCATGGACATAGTTGGGGAGTGCAATGACGACTATATCAGTTTCTGGATGTGTGATGGCTGCCTCCATATCGGTAGTGGAATGGGGGACATTGTAGTCCTTGGCAAATCGGAGTGCGGTTTCTTCTTTTCGGGCATAAACTACTTTTACCAAATCTTTTCCCCTTCTTCCGATGAGAGAATCAGCATAAAACCGACCGATAAAACCTCCTCCGAGAATACAAATATTAACCATATTTTAGCTGTTAAAGAGTTTGTTGATTGCTGAATAACTGATTTTGTGTGCGTCCACGACATTTGTTCTTTGGACTGTTTTTTCTTCGAGACATTGCTCGATCACTAGGTGGGCATTTATCCCCATTTTTTTCACTTCCTCCGCAAACCTGACAAAATCGATATCACCTTGCGGCTGAAAAGTTTCTGTCCAAATACCGTTTTGGGATTGCCTTAGGTGAAAAGATACAATTCTGTCCCCATACATTTTCAAAGTGTCAAAAACCGCCACTTGTGAATTGCCCGAACCCCTATAAATCCAATGGACATCCATGCAAAAGGAAAGGTTTTCAGGAGAAGTATTTTGGAGGACGTGGTGAAACTCCCTTGCTCCGGCCTGCAATTCTACATCATGGGTATGGTATGCTAATTTGATTCCCATGCCTTTGAGTGACTTCCCCATTTTTTCAAGGTAAGCGCTTTGGCAAAGGAGTTGTTTGTCATTTTTGAGCTGTCCGCTTCCCCACTGAATTGGATTGGGATTTGTGACAATAATTTTGGTGCCCAGTTCTTTGGCTTTTTCAGCAATTTCCAAAATCACCTCCATAGATTTTTTGGCAAGGTCCTCTTCATGCATTTGGCTGCCAACATATACAGAAGGGAGTTTGATCTGATACTTTTCCAAAAATGGGATCAATTCCTCCAAATGAGCAGCATCTCTGATAGAAGGCTCGAATCCCGGGATTTTGGTTTGCGTAAATTCTGCCAAACAGGCATCCCAATCTTCGCCCCATGATTTTCCTGCACGGTTATAAAAAGTAACCCAATTGTATTCATTTGCTGAAATAGGTAGATTTTCTTCTTTGCCTGTCAAAAGGTTTTGGCCGGAAAGGATAACAGCCAATCCCGGTAAAGTACCTACAAAGTCCCTGCGGTTCATTGATTTTGGGTTTATTCAATAAATGTAATTTTGAATATACCAAAAATTGGTTTGGCTACCAATGTGAATTTTGGGAGAAGGATTTTCAGAATATCTAAGAGAAAAACTTGAATTTGAATTTTATTAAAAATGGTTTGTAAGAATGGATTTTTGAATTTAAATAGCACTTGTTTCACAGAAAAATTTTCCAAAAAATAAGGACCTTTTTTTCTTTTTCGTTTCCATTAAATCCTTTTCCCATGCAAAAAGTCAACCTTTCCGAAAAATTATCCCTCTTCAAGGATTATTGGAACCCAAGGATAGTGGGGGAACTCAATAGACAACATGTCAAGCTAGTCAAATTCAAAGGGGAGTTTGTCTGGCACAAACATGACAACGAGGATGAAATGTTCCTTGTGGTTTCAGGGAAGTTCAAGATGGAATTGCGGGACAAAACCATTGAACTCAAAGAAGGTGAATTTTTGATTGTTCCCAAAGGTATAGAACACCGTCCTGTAGCGGAAGAGGAGGTGTCGGTGATGCTTTTTGAACCTGCTACCACTTTGAACACAGGAGATACCAAAGGGTATTTGACAAAGGAACATTTGGAAAAAATCTAATTTCTCTGGTTGTTTGGATCAAACCTTCAATCCCATAAATCCTCCGTCAATATTGAAATTGCTTCCTGTGATGAAACTCGCATCATCAGAACCGAGGTAAAACACCATTGCTGCAATTTCCTCAGGAAGTCCCATCCGCCCTATAGGCTGGGTTGCCCCCAATTTTGCAAACATTTCTTTTTCCTGACCCGGATAATTTTTTGCTAAAAAACCGTCCACAAAAGGAGTATGTACCCGACCGGGAGAGATGCAGTTACAACGGATATTATGACTGACATAATCTCTTGCGATGGACAGGGTCATAGACATGACAGCTCCTTTGGTCATGGAGTAAGCAAATCGGTCCGGGATACCTATCGTTGCAGCGACAGAACACATATTGATGATGGCACCGCCTCCATTGGCTTTGAGTTTGGGAATCGCAGCTTGGCTACAGGTAAATACCCCTTTGGTATTGACTTGAAATACCCGTTCGAAATCTTCTTCGCTTGTATTTTCTAAGTTACCGATGTGGGAGATTCCGGCATTGTTGACAAGCACATCTATTTTTTCAGGAAGTCTTCCAAAAGTCTTTTTGACATCCTCCAAGTTAGAAACATCAGCTTGGAGGAAAGTGACTTTGAATCCTTCTTCTAAAAGTTCTTTTTCGACTTCCTTTCCCAAAGATTCATTGTAATCAAGGAAGTAAACGTTGTTTCCTTTGGAGGCAAAAAGCTTGGTGATAGCTAAGCCGATTCCACTTGCCCCTCCTGTGATGATGATGTTTTTCATATCCTAAATATAAGAATGTGATTCGAAAATTCACCTGTGGTAGAGTAGGGGAGAGGCTACATTGAAGGGATTTTTATTGAATCTAACTTAACAATAATCTGATTTTAAAAAACCAGCAGTTATCAATCATATCTTAGCTACTTTCCAAAAAGGAAGAAAAAAGCTCCTTGGAAACAAAAAATTTGTCTTTCAGGGATTCCTGTTTTTTTAAAATGGAATTAAATAATTGGTTAATTATATCTTAAATTTATCAAAATGTCAAATTTTTGGAAATAATAAAGTTAAAATTTAAAAAAAAACACCCAAAATAGCTCTGATAGAGGAGGGGGGGTCAGAGGCTGTCAGCCAGATTGATACCAAGGTAACAAAAAAATCCTCGTGGCGGCACCCTTATGTATG
>NZ_CDSBKL010000378.1:0-3822 GCF_977115555.1 Aquiflexum sp. | reverse complement strand
GACCCTTCGCTCCACTCAGGGTGACGTTCCCTTAACAAAGGGGGGAGAAGTCGGAAGTACCATATTAATAAGTTAGGAAAACTCTATTTCTTTGCTTTTTCATCTCGATTAAAGAACAAACATTACCGATTTGGACCTTTCGAAATAATTTGAGCAAATAATTTCCGGAAGGTGATATATTTGAATGCAACCCAAAAGGGTTTTATGATTCTTTGACCATGCCACTCCCAAAAACCATTATTCATTAAAAATCAGAATCCCCTTTATGGAACAAATCGTCTATTTCGTCAATGATATTATTTGGAGCAATGCCCTCATCTTTCTTTGTCTTGGTACCGGCATTTACTTTTCATTCACCACCCGATTCTTGCAGGTTCGCTATTTCAAAGCAATGATCCGGCTGCTCATTGTAGGAAAATCTTCCGACAAAGGTGTATCCTCCTTTCAGGCTTTTGCATTAGCACTGTCAGGAAGAATTGGAACCGGAAATATCGCAGGCGTAGCCACAGCCATAGCCATGGGTGGCCCCGGAGCAATTTTTTGGATGTGGGTGATAGCATTTTTGAGCGCTGCCTCCGCTTATGTCGAAGCTACTTTGGGACAGATTTTCCGCGAAGTGAAAGAAGGACAATACCGTGGAGGACCGGCTTTTTACATCGAAAAAGGATTGGGAATCAAATGGTATGCTGCCCTTTTTGCTTTTGTCACCATCATGAGTATGTCACTCCTGCTACCTGGTGTGCAGAGCAACAGCATTGCCTTGAGTGTCCAATCCGCCTTTTCCATTCCTGTGGAAATCACTGGAGGAATAGTCTGTCTGCTTCTTGCCTTGGTCATTTTTGGAGGAGTCAAAAGGATAGGCAAAGTGGCTGAAATCATAGTGCCATTTATGGCCTTGGGTTATATCCTCTTGGCAGTCATCATTATCATAATGAATTTTACCGAAATCCCCAATGTAATCAAACTTATAATTGGCTCTGCATTCAACCTGGAAGCTACCTACTCCGGCGTTTTTGGATTGGCCATTGCTTGGGGGATCAAAAGAGGCATCTACTCCAATGAAGCCGGACAGGGTACCGCACCGCATGCCGCTGCAGCGGCAGAAGTCAGCCATCCTGCCAAACAGGGCTTGGTTCAGGCTTTTTCGGTGTATATCGATACCTTGTTTGTCTGTACCGCCACGGCTTTTATGATTTTGTTTACGGGACAGTTTAACGTCATCAATCCCGAAGGAGGCTTTATTGTGGAAAACCTACCAGGCGTGTCTATCGGGGCAGAATACACCCAAAAGGCCATCAGTCACCATTTCCCTACCATCGGTGCAGGATTTGTAGCGATAGCATTGATGTTTTTTGCATTTACGACCATCATGGCATATTACTATATCGCAGAAACCAACCTGAGTTACCTCCAAAAGGAAGGCAAACAAAAATGGCCTACCTATTTGCTCAGGGCATTGATTTTGATCGCTACATTTTATGGTTCGATCCGTACCGCCGAACTCGCCTGGACCTTTGGTGACATCGGTGTGGGCTTGATGGCATGGCTCAATATCATCGCTATCATCTTGCTTCGCAAACCTGCCCTTGAAGCGCTGAAGGATTTCAAAGCCCAAAAAGATGCGGGCCTCGATCCCACCGCTGACTATAAAGTTATGAGGGAGAAGTGGAGTAAGTAAGGGAGATTCTTAGATTGGAAGATTGGAAGATTGAAGAATTGAAAAGTTGGAAGGTTGGAAAGTTGGGTGAAAAGTACGATGTACGAAGTACCAAGTACAAAGTCTCGGAACCGGAATTGATTAGAGTTGAAAGAAGCCTCTCCTTGACCTATCGACCAGAGGGAGATATCTTTTGGAAGTTGGAAGTCCGAAGGTTGGAAGATAGAGGTTTTGTTGACAAGACTTCTCCTACGTCGAAGTGACAAGGCAAAGCTTCCTATAAAATTGACATTATTCCAAATGGGTCGGTTAAAGGATCTTGGTAAAAAGTGAAAGAAACTTCTCCTTGACCTATCGATCGGAGGGAGATAATTTTTTTAAAGGTTGGAAGTCAGAAGTCGGGAAGTAAGAAGTGAAAGGTGGGGAAAGGACGATGTACCAAGTACGAAGTATCCCAAAGCAATATGGTAATTAGTGAAAGAAACTTCTCCTTGACCTATTGACCGGAGGGAGATATCTTTTCTTTTATGAAGGGAGATAGCCCATAAAAATCAATCATTGATATACGCTTCTTTGAGCAGCTCGATCCTGACGGTTTTTGAGGAAACAGCATTGACTTTCCATTCTTGGGTATATTTTCCTCCCCAAAATTCAATTTCCAATTCGACTACATCCCCTTTGACTTTCCAGGTTCCTGCGAAATCTGAAGTGGTAATGGGAGGCGTGCCACAGAATCCGGAATTGGCGCGGTGGATGAGTTTCCCGTTTTTTTGGAACACATAACCATAGGTATTTTCAGGGATTTTGCTGCTGCGGTCCATGGTAAATCCGGATTCATCGTATTGGATATTGGTCCAGGTCCCGAGGGGAAATTCCCCTGATTCCAAATTGAGGGTTTCCTGTTCCATGCATGAAAAAAGAAGGAGACAAATTGCGAGTAAGGGAAGGATATTTTTCATGGGATTGTTGTTTTGAAGCCATGACGAAGACAGGTGCAGAAATGTTGAGGTAGCAACAGGTTGTTATTTGAAAATTTTTACTACATTCATAGTATTCAAAGTGTCTTGATCACCCCTACATGCACTTTGGGTAAGTTCCACATCGTATCAAAGGTAAGGCTGAGGTAAGGCAGACACGGAGTATCCTGCACTCAGACACGGAGTATCGTCTACTCAGACACGGAGTATGGGTAAGGGAACTGTAACGGGACTATAGGGGAACCCTAACGAAAGGTATACGCAACTATGGCTAGACAAACAGGAATCATTCGCTTTAATGGCCGGATCGGTGGCCTCGATTTTTACCAAAGCGAGGGGGTGGATATGGTTAGGAACAAGACCGGGCCGACAACCAAGCAATTCAAAAAAGACAAAGCTTTTGAAAATTCGAGGAAAGCATCGAGTGATTTTGGGACGGCAGGAAGCTTGGCGGGAAAACTGAAACGTGCGATTTTATACATGTCTTGCCCGGCTTTGAATCCTTACATCAACTCCCAATTGACCGGTAAGTTTATATCCGTTTTGGCGAAGGACAGTATCCATCCCAAGGGTGAGCGGAGAATCCTTTATGGGGATGTCAGCAAACTCGTAGGAATCGACTTTACTGCCAATACCAACCTGCGGTCTACCCTAGGCCGGTTGCCGCACTTGTCAGAAAAAGAGAAAGGCAAGTCCTTCACTTTCGATTTTGGAGAGATCCTCACTCCTCCACTCACTGAAGCGGCGGGTTCCCGACCGTATCAGGTCATCATCGGCTTGGTGGCTTTGTCAGAAGATTCCGAACCCACAGTCAAGTGGCAGGAAAGCGGCATGATGGAAGCCGGACAAGGGCTTTCAGATTTGGGTCAAATGGAACTGTCTTTTGAAACTCCCCAAAGTCAAAAAGTCATTGTGGGAATAGTAGGGATCAAGTTTTTCGATGTGGTCAATGGCCAAACTTATACCCTGAAGGAAGGCGGTGCGATTGGGGTGGTGGGGTGTTTTAAGTAAAAAATGATCCAATTTGGGATAAAGGAAAAAATTTCCCTTTTTTAGTAGAATCAATCTTTACAACATTCAATCCATTTTTCATGCTTTCATTTGAAGAAAAAATAGACTTATTGAATAGATACCTTCTTATTGAGGAAACATATGCGGATAGTTTCAAAAATGAGATATTGCTTTGGT
>NZ_CDSBKL010000377.1:0-3849 GCF_977115555.1 Aquiflexum sp. | reverse complement strand
TGCCAAGGATCGGACACCTTCTTTGGTTTCCAAATCAAGGCCTGATCGGTATGTTGCAGAATAATATCCACCTTCAGGATGGGACTTGAGGTCAAGTTTTTTTACCAATTCTTGGATTCTAGGATTCATTGTTTGGGTTTTAGGATATGAATGGGCAAAATATTGAAAGGATATATAAAAGGAAAAGCTCTGGTTTTCAATCCTTCCATTTGATCTTTTGGAAAATAATCCTCGAATAATTATCCTGCTCGTAGAGTACTCCCACCGAATTTATATCTATCCTGACCAAATCACTGTAGGCCGCCCAAGACGGTTTGTTTGGGTCATCGGTTCGGTCTACCAATATGGATTTATTCCAGGTTTTCCCCTCGTCATAGCTGATTTTGAGGGTGAGGTTGTTCCTTTCTTTGGTGTCAGAAGCATTCGAATGGGCTAAAACAGTTCTCCCGTTTAAAATTCCAAGTGAAAGGATCGATCCCTGACAGACAGGATCGGGAAGTGCTTTTTCGAAATAGGCCTCATCCCAACTTTTGCCCCCATCGGAGGAATATGCCAAAATTCTGCTCCTGATATCCCCCCGCTGATTTCGAATGCTCATGATCATCCTGTCGTCAGAAATTTCTGCCGCAATGGCTTCATTGGAGCCGGGAATTTCTATGGATTCAGACAATTGGAACGTCTTGCCATGGTCATCCGAGAAAAATCCATGTGCCCGGTATTCCATAAAATCCTCCTGCGGTGGCCCGACAGAATGGTTGGCTGCGACATAAATTCTGCCTTTGAATTTACCTTGCTGAAATTGAAAAGCATGTCCGGGTGTATTGGCATAGTGTCTCCAATCTTCCTTTGATGTATAGGCAGGATTGAATTCAGGATTGTTTGGCTTGTGAACCTGCAAAGTGATATTGATAGGTTCCTGCCATGTATTCCCCAGGTCGAAAGATTTCATCATCCAAACCTCTCTTACTCCCCGATTCATGCGGATATCATATTCATGGTTGTTTCCTGTGTTGTAAAAAAGGTAAACCACTCCTTCCGGATGCTCAGGATCGTGCAAATCCACCACAGGAGCGGGATTTCCTGCCTGTAATGTTTCATAGTCAACAAGCAATTGGAGGGAAGACCAGGATTTCCCCTCGTCAACACTTCTTTTCATGACTAGGTTGACATCTCCAAAATCATCGGAACCATTGACTCGGCCTTCGGCAAAAGCCAAAAAATCCCCGTTGGGTAAGTCGATGATGGCAGGGATACGGTAGATTTTGTGCCCTTCTTTTCCTCCTTCAAAAACAATCGTTTCTTGAGAGAATCCTTGACTCCATATTCCAAGAAAGAGAATAAATAGAAAAAGGTCTGTTCGGTTAATTTTAATGATTTTTTTCAAAATATCGCTTTAAAGTATATTCCGGCTGCCATTGATCAGGTTGCCTTATGATTGATTTAGAATCGTATTCCATGGGTTTGATGACTTTGGCTGTTAACACAGTGGTGTCTCCGGTTTCTTTTTGCCAAAGTTTCATCAGCTTCAAAAGCGCTTCTCTCTTTCCAGAATATTCCTCTTTCAATGCTAGATTTTGTAGCTCCAGAGGATCATTTTTCAGATTGAATAATTGTGTAAAGTCCCTTTCAGGATATCTGATCAACTTCCAATCTCCTTCCCTAACCGCCCGGACAGTATTTCTGTAAGCAGTAAATAAAGAACTTCTGACTTGGGTTTCTTTTCCCTGAAGAATCGGAACCAAACTTTTGCCGGATATATCTTTGGGATTTGGCAATCCTGCCAGTTGAGATAAAGTAGGATATAGGTCAAACAGATAAGTCAGCGCATCAAATTCCTTACCTTGAGGGACTCCGGGGCCTTTGATGATGAGGGGAACTTTGGTACTGTGCTCGTAGAGATTCTGCTTCCCAAGCAGTCCATGACTTCCGGCCGCAAGACCGTTGTCAGCAGCATAGACAATAATCGTGTTGTCGTATTGCCCATTTT
Source organism: Aquiflexum sp. (assembly GCF_977115555.1). Classification (NCBI taxonomy): domain Bacteria; kingdom Pseudomonadati; phylum Bacteroidota; class Cytophagia; order Cytophagales; family Cyclobacteriaceae; genus Aquiflexum; species Aquiflexum sp. The sequence goes on along the minus strand of NZ_CDSBKL010000377.1, from coordinate 1,862 downwards.
CTTTCAATACAGAAATTATTTTTCCGATCTGTTGGTCCAAATGGGTGATCAATCCATAATAGTCAGAGAGAATCATCTGAATCACTTCCGGCTTTCTTGGCCAGCCTGTCAGGTTTTCATCACGGACATTCAATTGATCAAACTGAAAAGGGTGAAGCCCCATATAATTTCCGGGAAGTGGCAGCCTTCCATCACGATAATGATTGATAAATTCCGGTGCTGGCGAATAGGGATCGTGGGGGACTGTGAAGGCTACATAGCAAAAGAAAGGCTTCCCATCGTCGGTTTTTGAATGGTTTTGGATGAATTCAATAGCTCCCTCTGTAAAAACCTCCGTGGAAAATCCTTTGATTTGAGGATCTCCCAATTTCCCATTTTCATCAAAGTCCCTAAGCGCAATGGCATAATGGTCTGCCATACCGCCCAGATAGACATTTTTAGCTTGCTGAAAATTCGCCTCAAAGGCCTCTTTTTCATTGTGCCATTTGCCGGTACCAAAAGTTGTATAACCTGCCCTTGCAAAATCCATCGGCATAGTATTGACTCCATTGAGGCGGTCATAAACTTGAAAAAGACTTTTTCCACTCAAGAGCATCGCCCGACTAGGAGCGCAGATCGCACCATGGTGTCCCCCCATTACATAGGCGTTGGTAAATCGACTTCCTTCCTTTGCCAATTGGTCAATGTTGGGAGTTTGGATATAAGGATTGCCGCTTATGCCAAGTGCGTCCGCCCGCTGATCATCTGCAAATAAAAAAAGGATATTGGGCTTTTGGGACTGGGGATATCCGGCATATGAGGTGATCAATATTAAAAGCAGCAGACAAGCTATCTTCGGTTTGGTCATGGGAGATTTTGGCTTATTTTTCAAACTCGACGATATATTCGGACATGTATTTTCCCAAGTCAGAATACTTGAAAAACAACCTTGCCTGCTTGCCAAGCCTGAGACTCGTATATTTATTGGCAATGTCCTCCGGTGTATTCAAAGGCTGTAGGGAAGGATACCAAAGTACATGCCCGGGTTCTTCCAGCAGTTTCTGAGGTTTGGTCCAAGCTTGAGAATTGTTGCCTTCTCCCAATTCTTTGTGGGGATTGAATGAAATATACAGCTCATCTCCAACCCATGATTGGCCTTCCACTTTTCCCATCATCATTACCCAACATTCCAGGTAGGTATTCCAACTGACAGATGGTCCCCAATGGAAACCGCCTGTCGGGGAAGAAGCGGGACCACCGCCTGCTTCTTTTGGCATTTGAAGTGAGGAAACAGGCTTGCCTATTCCATCCCAATCCGCATTGAATCCTTCTCCATCCCATCGTTGGGCTTTTCCTTGGGGATCATCCAGATCATCTATCCTTATCCGGGCAATGCTGATGCACTGTCCGCTCCATTCCTTGATTGGATCGTATGATGCTGCATCGTAAACTCCGGGATATCCATATTCACCATAAAACAAATAGAGGTATTCACCCACAGCCACTGCAGATGGATCCCCTACCCCACCGGCAAAAGTCTTAGAAATATTATGCGGCTTCAAGATCATCCTTGGCTGTTTGTCTTCCAAAAACAACCCTTTATTTTCCCAACTCCATCCCCCATCAGTGGACTTCATGACTCCGATCCGACAAACAGCAGCAGGGGTGATTCTTTCAGTCAGACCCAAGGGCCAGTCCTTGTCGATATAGCCTTCTCCGGTTGCTTCATTGTAAGGGAGGGTTTCAGGATAATTTTCATTGTGGTAGATAGCGTACAAGGTCCTTCCACTCGGATCTTTTTCATCTTGATAAACGGTCTCAAACCATACTGCCCCATGCAATCCCGGTTCTCCTAAAGGGGCATTGATCGGCAATTTTGGAGC
>NZ_CDSBKL010000376.1:0-3862 GCF_977115555.1 Aquiflexum sp. | reverse complement strand
CTCAATGATTACCATCAATTAGAAAGAAAATCCCTAGAAGACATCTTAAATTTTCACCATAGGTTTGAGGTGATTCATCCCTTTCAGGATGGAAATGGACGGGTAGGAAGATTAATCATGTTTAAAGAATGTCTAGCTAATGGCATTGTACCTTTTATCATATCCGACGAATTGAAACTTTATTACTACAGAGGTTTACAGGAATGGAATCAAGTAAGGGAATATTTGTTGGACACCTGTCTCACAGCCCAAGATCAGTATAAAAACCTCCTTAATTACTTTGAGGTTGAATTCAAATAGCCGAATCAAACCATCAACTCCTGCCTGACCTCCACCACACCAAATGTCCTTTCGGGTGCTTTGGTATCCAATTCATAAAAACCGGTTGGGGTCAGATTGGTAAAGTACTTGTAATCCTTTGCCAAATGCTGGTAATCGTAGTACCCACAGGCCAAGGCGATACTCAACCAATCCAAATGGGGATTGGCGTTTTTCATAAAAAAAGCTTTTTCAAACCGTACTACTTTGTCAAAAAGCTTTGGCCCAATCCCTGTCCTTTCTGCAAATCGCCGCTGAAACTGCCTGTTGCTCAGACAGGCATCAGCAGCAAGTTTGTCCATAGAAAGCGACCTGTTTTGGTTCAAAATCACAGCACTCACCTTATCTATTCCCTGCAAACTGTATTTTGGCCGTCTGATAAGTCTTTCCAAAAACAATTCAGCAATTCGGATCACCTCTTCCACACCATCAGTGTTGCACATCTGTTCATGCACAGTCCTGATTTCTTTTCCCCAAACATCCTCGGCATCTATAAAAGTATTGGTAAGCTCTTGCGCCGGAATCCCTGTCAGCAAATAAAGCGCACTCGGTTGCAGTACGATCTGCAAAACCCAAAAGTCACTTCCTGTAAATCGGTTGGTGACTACTGTGTGCAAACCGCTGATTGTGCACCTATAGTGGATCGAATAATCCATGCAACCAGGATATTTGACTTGTTGGGTATTTCTAAGGGAAAATATCAAGCAGATTTCAGGGCGGGGACAATATACCTTAGGTGGAATTATTGTCCCTGCCTCAAATTCAAACCTGATGACTTGGTGCTTCCTGACATAATCTCTCAAAGAAGGACCGGGCAAAAAATCCCTGAGTATCATTTGTGCTTAATTTAATGTTAATGGCGGCCCGACATTTTTGATTCCATGTGCCAAGGAAATTTTTTGTGCTTCCTCCTCTGTTGGAGGTCGCCCTAGGTCAGTCATGGTTTGGAAAAATTCCTCCATTTTGAAAGCAGGCTGCAGGATATAGAACAACTTACCCTTATCCGAAGTCTGAATCCAGGTATGCGGAATGTTTCTTGGCAGAAAAATGGTGTCTCCTGCTTTGAGTTGATGCTGAAGTTCTCCCAACTGGAAGAGGTATTCTCCTTCTACTACATAAAAAACCTCATCCTGCTCCAAGTGAACATGAAGCGAGGGTCCGGTTTTTTCCACTCCAATATACTCAAATGCTGACATTTGTCCGCCTGTATCTTTGGAGGAAATTTTGAGGTCGTTGGGATTGACACCCCTGAAAGGTGTATGCTTCCCGAATCTCGCCTCACCGGATTTGACCAAAAATCCGTTTTTTACTTCATTTTTTGAAAAAGGGAATGCCATCAGGTCGGACCCGAAGGCAGCAAGCGCGGCAGTAGTGACAATAAATTTTCTCCGTTCCATAATTATTGTGGTTAAAGGTTATGGACAAAAATACCCTGAACCAAGATCATGGAGCTGGTAAAAATCGGACGTTTTTATTTCAAAAAAACATCCATCAAAACGGTTGCCAGTCTTGCTGATCGATATTAGCCAAAGCATGGAAACTAGTGTTTTTTCCTTTGCGACTTCGCGCCTTCGCGGGAAAAAAGTATCCAGCTTCCGAAGAAGCAGAATAACAGGAAAACTTTTCTTAGGGTCTTCGTGTCTTTGTGGGCTATATTCTTTCTTGTTTTGCGACTTTGCGTCTTTGCGAGAAATAAGAAGTATCCTGCTTCTAGAGAAGAAGGATAGCTGAAATAGTCTGACGGCTGGAAGCCATCCGACTTGGTTTACTTTGCGCCTTGGCGACTTTGCGGGAAACAAGAAGGATCCTGCTTCTGGAGAAGCAGGATAACTGAGAAGGAGGATAGGCCAAATACATCTAACAATCATCCCTTGATGCCACCATTTTGGAGAAGTATTGCTGACTTGATATGGTTTTAAAATTATTGACTGTGTTTCCTTCATAACGGTTCACACCATCAAAAGTACCAAACCAGATACTTCCATCCTTGGATTCCAAAATCCCAAAAATCATTCCTTCATCCGACTTCAATATTTCAGGACTGATCATCAATTTATTGGTTAATGATTTGGGCCTATAGCGCGATAGTTTCCAGTTTTTTTCGCCTTTGATACTTCCCGAGCTAGTCAAGATATTCCCTTCTCTATCTTCGAGGATATACCCTACAAAATCCTTTGTGATATTGGTGAATACATTCCCGTCATACCGCCACAAACCATCATTTCCTCCAAGCCAAATATTGCCTTTTTGATCTTCAATGACTGAACGGATATTTTTAAAAGCCCTACCTAAATTCGAAACCGGTGAAAATATCTCCCCATCAAATACAAAGGTGTTGCCCCTCGTGGCAAACCAAAGCTTACCTGACTTGTCTTCAATGATGGAATTGACTTCATATTGGCCTCGTTCTGCAAAAGTTTTTCCGGTTAAATCTTCAGTCATCTCATCTTCATTGATGATAAAATTCCTAAAAGTCTTCCCATCAAATCGGCTCGCTCCTCCCCAAACACCGAACCAGATGTTGCCGGCTTTATCTTCATAAATACTGACAACATCATTATTGAGGAGTCCATCCTCGGTGGTGTAGTTTCTGAATCTTTTACCATCATAGGAAAAAACCCCCGAGCCTAGGGAACCAAACCACATAATACCTTTGCTGTCTTCCATAACCGAGAAAAAACGGGAAGAGCTAACCTGTTTGGTGAAGTTTGTAAATGACTTTCCATCAGATAGAAAAATACCCTCCCAAGAGGCGATCCATATCCTGCCATCACTATCCTGCTCAATATTCCGGACGATACTCTTTGGTGAATCGGAGGTTAAAAAATATTTGGATTCCGGTTTGTGACTTTCGGTTGATTGAGCTGTTTTGTTTTGTGGGTTACAGGAAGTGCAAAAAACCACCATTAACAACCCTGCGAATAATCCTAAGTTTCTTATCATTTTGTATTGGTTTAGAATACCCAAACATATGCCTATACTAAGCTGAGATGGTAAATGGTTTGTAAAAAGATTGTAAATCAGCGTAAAAACCTATTCTTCCCACAAATTAAACCTTAAATTTGGTCAATGAAAAAACTGCTTCAACCTGCGGGCATCGGAATACTTTCCATGATTTTGATGATGGTTATCCTTTGGCCATGGCAGTCTGAAGACCTTGCGGAAAACAGGGAAATCAGGTTGAGGAATGTTGGGCACAAGGTTTTGTTAGCTTCTGGGGATTCCTCCTCGAGGGTGTTGCCTGTCAATAAAATCAGTGAAAACGAATTCGTTTTGTTATTCGAAAGTCCCTTCCAATTTGAACCTGACAGCTTGGTCAAAGTCATCCATGCTGCGTTGGGAGAAGGGATTGAGACTAAGACTCCTGAGGACAATTACCAAGTCAATGTGTTGGAATGCCGGGGACATCAGATTGTCTATAGCTATCAGATGTCGGGGCAAAAGGATAAAACCCTTGTTCCCTGTCAGGGAAGGGTACAACCAAAGGATTGTTACCGGATCAAAATCAATTTTGAATCTACACAAGTGAAAGCTTCAAACTTTT
>NZ_CDSBKL010000375.1:0-3868 GCF_977115555.1 Aquiflexum sp. | reverse complement strand
CCATCACAGCCGATGTAATCCCAAGAGGAGTTAAGAAATCATCTTTCATAAATTGATAAAAAGATTTTCCTGATACTTTTTCTACCACCCTTGCAGCCACAAAATAATTCGTATTGATATACCAATACCTTGTACCCGGATCGTGTTTCAATAAGGCATTGTCCAACATCCAATCAAAAAATACCTTATTATTCATTGTGGGATTGGAGTCGATGGCGTCACGGTCATTGGCCAATACCCAGCCTCCGGTAGTCATTTGGAGCAGGTTTTTGACAGTCACATTGAGTACCCGCGCTCCGTAGGCTTTGGTCCCGAAATCTGTCCCCAAAATACTTCCCGGACCAAAAACCTTGTCATCAAGGCTCAGCTTTCCGGCTTGGACCAATCTCATAATAGCCACTCCGGTAAAAGTCTTGGACACACTCGCCACCCGCATTCGATGGTTGGTAGTCATGTCAACGTTTCCCTCGACATCAGCTTTTCCATAGGCTTTTTTGTAAACCAATTTCCCGTTTTTGGAAATGGCAAGAGAGGCCCCGGGGATTTTTTGTGCTGCTAGAAATGCTTCGATTTTGCTGTCAATTACAGCGATGTCTTTTTGTGTGACAGGATCTGGGGGAGTAGGAATAGGATCATCACTTGATGAACAAGACCAAATCAGCAAAAGCATCGCAACCAGAATATAGGTTGGATTAAAGGGGGTTTTGGAAGCAGAAAAGAATTTCATGGTGTCAGAGAATTTGATGAATAATGGATTTTAACCATACATCGGAAATCTTTCAAAATGTCATCAATGAATCCCGATTTTATTTTCTTTTTGCAAACCGATACTTTCGCAAACCGATTAGCAGGATTGCTATAGCAGCAATCACCATCAGATAAATCCACCATTTGACGGATTTGTCAAAAACCATGGGACTCGGATCACCCATTAAAATCAACCCTGCCCAAAAATCAGGTGACAATTCTCTTCCTTTAGCAACAGTCAGGTAGTGTAACTTCGCTTTTTGCAGGGCTTCAGCTTTGTCCAATCCCTTGGAAAGGTTTTGGTAAAATTCCTCCACGATGATGCTGCTTGCCTTTTCATCGATCTTCCAGAGTCCGATCAACAAACTTTCGCTGCCCGCATAATTAAAGGCATGCGCCAGAGAAACCATTCCTTCACCAGGATCGAAGGTATTCTTGCCTGTTTCGCAAGCTGTCAACACGGCTAATTTTGCGCGCAAATCAATGTTGTAAATGTCAAAAGCATACAAGGAGTTGTCTTCAGGAAAACTTTCCTCTTTTGATTCTTTGGAAAAAATGAGTTTGGAAAAAGCCGGACTGAGGTTGTTTGATTCTGCATGGGTGCCGATGTGGATGATCCTGTTCATACCTGCTGATTCCTTGAATCGGGAAACCGTGGATTCATCTTCGACAAAAAGAGATCCTCCAAACAGCGACTTCACCTTTTTGACCAAAGCCAAGGTAAAAGGCTGTGGTATCAGGGTAAGGTAAGCCCGGTCCATATAGAGGGAATCCTTCAGGGCGGACATGTAATCGGTTTTCATCCTGTCAAAAAATCCGGGAGCGAACGCTACAAAATTTGACTTGAAACCATTTTCAGGTTTGGGTTTTTGAAGAAGCAGGGAGCTATAATGGTAACTGATGCTGTGCTTGGACAATAGGCTTTTGGCTGCCAATTCACTGTACCCCTTGATCTTTTGAGGTGTCAATATTTCAAAACTCAGGTTAAAAAGCTGTCCATCCGGGATGATGATAAGCTTTGGACTTTGGATATAGGGTTCCAAAGGTTTCCAAAGAGAGCGGTAGAGTTCTTCCAGTTTTTGGAAAATCACCTCCTCTTTGTTCCAATTGGCCTGAAGTTCCTGAATGTGGTTTTGTACCGGCCCAAAATCCAAGGCAACAAGCTTTTTTTGGTTTTTGTCTATGACGACAGCTGCGAGGTTTTCTCCCACAAAAATGTACCTGATGACTGTAGTTTTTTCAGGGATATTTTTCTGGATGTCGTCTATAGAGCTGGAAATATTGGCATACCTAAACTGGAAGTATGCCGGATAGGTTGTTTTCAGCATATCTAGGTATTCTTCCCATTCTTGGCTTGCTTCGAGAAAAGGGCTGATGTCTGGAGATTCTTGGTTAAGAGCCTGTTGGAGATTGGTCTTGAGAAAAGTCTCTTTTTCCTGTATTTCCGCCGGAATGTCGGCAAATTTTATATTGTCCACTTTCTGTAATCTTGCCCGGACTTTGTTGTAGATCGAAGATTCATGTTTGCTCAAAAAATCTTCCAGGTATTTTTCCTTTCCAGTAAGTTCATGCAGTTCAAGGTCTATTTTCTTGGAGAAGTCAAACAGGTCCCTGTTTTCAGAAAGCAACAGGTTCAAATCCTCGTCCGTACCGAGCGCGGTTTTTCTTCTTTCTAAAATCCGGATTGCTTCATCTACTTTTGTTTTGATGACCAAGAGAAAACTTTCATCCCTTGTCGGTTGGAGCTGATAAGATGATTTTGCATGAAGGAGGATGGCGCGGGGCTTTTTGGTCTCGGTCTGTACGGAATCCAGCCAGGTCATCTCAGATTCATACCTCCCTTCCATGATCTGTAGCGCCTCTCCGCTGAGACGGAGGGATTCGGGATATTCTTTGAGTAGAAAATGGATATCTGCGAGGTTCAGGATTTGGTTGAAAGCAAGGAGGCTGTTTTTACCCTGATTTTGGATGACATAGTCCAAGCCTTTGGCAGCAGTAGTTTTTGCCAGCTTTTCCATGCCTGTCTCTGCATAAAACAGAGAGGAATTGGTCAAAAAACCAAGATAGATATTATCAAACTCCCCTTCCAAAAAGGCTTGGTATACACTTTCAGCCAATTGGTAAAAATGGAGTGCATCTGCTTCTTTACCTTGTGAATCTTTGATTCTGGCTAAGGCATAGTAGGCATCGGCCTGCCAATAGAGATATTCTCCGCCAATCCTGTCAATCAGTGCCAATCCTTCAAGCAGGTAATTTTCGGCCAATTCATTTTCCCGAATGTCATAATAAAGTTGGCCAAGGAGAATCTGAGACTTGAATACTTCGGGACTTTCGGGACCAAAGCTTGATTTCTTTTGCTCAAAGGCATACTCCAACAAGTCCTTTGCACGGGAATAATTGCCCAGTCCCTTGTGCATCCCGGCGAGGTTGTCAATGGCCTGGTATTGGAATTCCTTTCCTTTTGCGATTTCCTGCACATCGTCCATAGCTTTGATGTATTCTGTGAGGTGGTCAATGGTTTTTTCCATGGACAGTATTCCTGATGAAGTCTTTCCCAAAGTTGACTGTACCCCGGCAAGATTGTTCAAAACCATCGCAGGCCTGTAATGTCTGTTCCTTGGGGTATCGCTCATACTTTCAAATTGCTTAAGCGCTTCCAGGTAATAATATTCCGCAGAGTCCATCCTAGAACCGTACCAATGGAGATTTCCCAATGCATTGTAGCTTAGGTAAAGAGACTCTGGATCTACTTTTGGTTCTTGACGATAAAGCGATATGGCGCGGTGGACATGCCCCTTGGCTTGTACCCTGTTTCCAAGATAAAGTGAAAGCGTAGCCATATTATTCTGGATTTTGCCCAATTCTTTGGGGGTAGTTTCAGAATCTTTTTTCCCCCAATCAAAAGCGGTTTGGTTGGCGTGATAGGCAAGTTCCAATTCCCCGATATATTCATAAAAGCCTGCGGCTTCCCGGTAGATCTGTTTGTTAAGTTTTGGGGAATGTTTTTGGGAAAGAAAATCAGAAATAAACTTTTGGACTTTGGTGATGCCGTTTTTTTGTGCAGATTTTTCTGTTTCCACCCTTCCGATATAAGAAGTATACAAGGGAAGGGAATCGATCA
>NZ_CDSBKL010000374.1:0-3889 GCF_977115555.1 Aquiflexum sp. | reverse complement strand
AATTATTAATGCCCAAAACATAGCATACCTAACCTTATCATATCAACCAGAGGGAAAAATCTTAGCGAAATCTTAGGGAAATTGGAGGTTTGGAAGTGGGAAGTTGGGAAGTTGGAATTTAGGAACTATATAGATACAAGATGCAAGACTTGGGAAAATTCAGAATTAAGAATGCTAAATTCAGAATGATGGATTTCCTAACCCGACAACACGAAGCTGACAACTCGACAACGCGAAGCAGACAACAACTACAACCACTACAACAAAGAAAAAGGTATCTTCGTAGTTTAGAGAACCCACATTAACAATGTACTACCTCAGCCAAATCTCTCTTCCTTCAGGGCCTCAGTCCCATTTCCCTTTTACCTTACCGGCATTCAGGGAATTGGGTTCTATGTCCTTTAATACCCCGGTAACGGTATTTGTTGGAGAAAATGGATCAGGTAAATCCACTTTGCTTAAAGCCTTGGCCATCAAGCTTAACCTTCCTGCCATTGGAAGCAATGATTTGGAAAGGGATGAAACTTTGGAAGGGGTAAAAGCATTCGGTGAAGCCATCATCACCTCTTGGAAAAAGAAGGCTTATCGGGGATTTTTTTTTAGGGCTGAAGACTATTTTGGATTTGTAAAGCGCCTCAGAAATATCGATCAGGAATTCAAAGGAGACATTGTGGATTTTGAAAAGCGTCTGAGCGGCACAGGCTTGAAGTTGGCTGTCGGAGCTGTTCATGGCCAAAAAGAAGCCCTGCTCCGCAAGTACGGAGACCTGACTGAAGTCTCCCATGGAGAGGGATTTTTGAAAGTATTACAGGGAAGGTTGCAGGGAGAAGGAATCTATCTGATCGATGAACCGGAAGCAGCGCTCTCTCCACAACGACAATTGGCTCTTTTTTCTTTGATCAAAAACCTGTCAGAAAACCACGGTTGCCAGTTTATCATTGCCACCCACTCTCCTATTCTGATGACTTTGCCCAATGCCACGATTTATCAGTTTTCGGAAAAAATACAGAAAGTCAGGTATGAAGACACGGAGCACTTTACGATCATGAAAAACTTCCTCAATAATCCGGAGGCATTTTTAAGGTATTTGTAAACTTTTTACCAGCTAATGCCTATACCTTCTGACTCAATAAGCAATAATCCAATCAATACAGTTACTCCCAAAATCCCTAACGGAATACCAATGGTAAGTGCTGTATTTGGTTTCCAAACCCTGACATTTTTGATTTTTTCAAGTGGTATTTGAAGATCAAAAGGTTCATTAATTATCATTGAGGTTTTATCATCCTTCCATACTTTTCCATGAAGGATCTTTTCGGAAAAGGAAACATACCTCAAAAAAAACTCCTTTCCATCTGTTAGTTCAACAAGGATTTTTTCCTCCTTTTTGATTTTTCCAAATTCGGATTCTGCAACATAATATCCCTCCTGATTATGTTTTGTTATTGGTTTCAATTTTTCTACGTTTCTATAGGTTTTACATCCAGCAATCAATAAAATGAGCATCAAAATCAAATTCAATCCAGTAATTTCTTGTTTCCTTTTCATCATATGGTTGTAAGTTTTTCGTAAATTGATGTATCGATGATTCTGTTTGTATGAAATTGAAAACTACAACACTGATGATTTAAAAAATTCAAAACTTAAATTCCTGGGATTGGATCATTAATTATTGCGATGAGAGTAATAAACAATGTCACCCCCAAAATCCCCAATGGAATACCAATAGTCAGCCCTGGATTTGGTCTCAAAACTTTTACATTCTTGATTTTTTCCTGAGGTATTTCTATTTGGTACCGGTCTATTTTGACTGAGGATGTAAAATCCCTCCAAACTTCTCCAAGAAGGATTTTGTCAGAAAATGAACCGTAATACATATAGTATCTCTTTCCGTCAACCAATTCAACGAGGATTTTTTCCTCCTTTTTTATTTTCCCAAACTCCTTTTCAGCTACATAATATCCACCTTGGTCTCTTTCCATAAAGGGCTTCAGTTTTTCGACATTTCGATAACTCTTACAGCTTACAGTTAAAACCATGAGCACTAAAATCAAATTGATTGCTCTGAATGCAGGTTTTCTTTTCATAGGTTCTACGGTTTAATTAAATATCATCATCTTCAGGAAGGAAAAAATCTATACCAAAAATGGCAAACATTCCTACAAAGAATCCCGCAGCACCAATGGTTAACAATGCACTTGAACCTGGATGATATTTAGCTTCTATCTCCTGAATATCATCCACGGGTATTTCTGTTAAAATCTCATCTTTTTTGTTAAACTTTCCCGATTCAGTATAATCTATTACAAACAGTTTTGTATCATGAAAACCTTTTAAATAAACCAGTTGAACTGAATTGTCCTTCTTCAAAATCCGGTAATGCCTATTACGATTTAACAATTCGAAATTTTGATTTCTAACTTTGTAATAATCTTGGGATTCATTTCCCGTAGGTTCCCATTCCAATTTGTAAAAGGAAGCACAAGAGGCAAGCATAGAAAAAACCAAAAGGTGAGTAACGCAGGTCAAAAGCTTTCTTTTGTCCACAAAATATGACTTTGAAGTAATCAGCTTTGCTTTCATACTACCAAAATTATGGCATCTAGGGCACTAATAATTCTTAAAAAGTCCTCAATTTTAGCGATTTACACTAAACCCATTTTTAATTTTATGGAAAAATAATAATCAATAAAAGAATTTACTTTTATTAAAAAATACGTAATGATATAAAACAAATTTTAAACAAAGGATGTCATTGAGAATAGTTGAACCTCACACTAAATATCAAATTCCTTAACTACATTTTCTTAGTGTTTTTAATTTTTTATGCGCTTATCCCAAAACAGAAATACCACAACAATTGATGATTTAATCATCAGATTTGATACATTTTATCCATTGTGATCAGCAATTGATTATGATTGATACACTTATTCCCTAATCAAGGAATTGCCATCACATACTCATAGGTACTCTGCAGTCCGAGCGGAATTCCCAATGTCCAATAAATCAACAAAAATAATGTCCACGTCACAAGCAGTACAATGGAATAGGGAAGCATCATAGAAACCAATGTCCCGATGCCTGTGGACTTGACATACCGCTGACAGAATACCACGATCAGTGGAAAATAGGGCAGCAAAGGCGTGATGATATTGGAAACCGAATCCCCAACCCTGTAAGCAGCTTGGGTCAGATCGGGAGATATCCCCAACTGCATCAGCATCGGCACAAATATCGGACTGATCAAAGCCCACTTTGCCGATGCCGAACCCACCAATAGATTGACCAAAGAGGTCAAAATCACTATTCCTACGATGGTGATTTGAGATGGTAGATGCAAAGACTGGAGAAAATCGGCACCCTTCAATGCGGTCAGGGCACCAATATTGGATTTGCCAAAAGCATCAATAAACAAGGCACAGAAAAAAGCCATCACAATATAATAAGCCATGCTCCCCATGGCTTTGCTCATCGAAGCCACCATGTCTTTCATACTCTTATAGGTCCCTGCAGCAAATCCATAGATCAATCCGGGAATCCAGAATAAAATAAAAATCATTGGAACAATGGATTTCATCAGCGGAGCATCTCTTGAGGTAATCTCACCTGTTGCATCCCTCAATGCCGAATCCTGTGGATAGGCCCAAAAAAACAACCCTATGACACAAAGGAACATGATACTAAATGCAAGCCAAAAAGCCTTTTGCTCCTTGGTATTTAAAATTTCTATTTTCGGAATATCCTGAAGATTATCGTCTACAATCACATTCTTGTTCAATCGTGGTTCTACTACACGGTCAGTAAGGAACCAGACTACTAAGACGACCACCAGACTTGAAAGACCTGTAAAAAAGATATTGTTCAGTGGATTAAGCACGATCTCCGG
>NZ_CDSBKL010000373.1:0-3904 GCF_977115555.1 Aquiflexum sp. | reverse complement strand
TTCCCAATGAATTTAAATATCAACCAAAAAGTATACCTCGTTTCCGGTGGCGCAAAAGGAATTGGCGGGGCGATCAGCAGAGTTTTGGCGGAAGAAGGGGCATATCCTGTCATCATCGATCCTTCTGTGAAAGAAGGCCAAAATCTTGTTTTTGAATTTGAGTCAAACGGAGAAAAAGCACTGCACATTCCAAAAAGGCTGACTGATCCGCAAGCAGCAAAAGATGCTGTGGAAATGGCTTTTCAGAAATTTGGAAAGATAGACGGAATAGTCAACAATGCCGGAGTCAATGATGGTATAGGTTTGGAAAAAGGTTCTCCGGAAGCTTTCAGGGCTTCTGTTGAAAAAAACCTGGGTCATTATTATGATTTGGTCCACTATGCACTACCCTATCTCAAAACATCAAAAGGAAGCATTGTCAATATCAGCAGCAAAACCGCTGTTACAGGTCAAGGCAATACAAGCGGTTACACTGCTGCAAAAGGCGGGCAATTGTCATTAACAAGGGAATGGGCTGTCGAACTTTTAAAATACGGCATCCGCGTCAATGCAGTGATTCCTGCCGAGGTGATGACGCCTTTGTATGAAAGTTGGTTGAAGACATTTGAGAATCCTGACGAAAAATTGAATGAGATTCAAAATAGAATTCCCTTCGAAAAAAGAATGACCACGCCCCGTGAAATCGCAGATATGGTGGTTTTTCTTCTATCGGATCGCTCTTCTCACACCACCGGACAACTCATTTATGTGGATGGCGGGTACACGCATTTGGATAGGGCGCTCTAAGTACGAGGTATCAAGTACTAAGTACCAAGTATCAAGTATCAAGTATCAAGTATCAAGTATCAAGAAACGGCCTATATACCATATCCAAGCTGTTTATTCAAAATCAGTTAACCAATTAACCTTTAACCAAATAACCTTTGACCAGATAACCTTTAACCCAATAACAAATAACCTCTAACCAATTAACCTTTAATCGCAAAATGCCCAAAACCACCCTCCTCCCAAAAACCCTCCTCCTACCCTTTATTCTGATCACTTCTTTGTTTGCACTTTGGGGTTTTGCCAATGACATTACCAATCCCATGGTGGCCGCATTCAAGCGTGTATTGGAGTTGAATAATGTTCAAGCGTCTTTGGTGCAGATGGCTTTTTATGGGGGCTACTTTACCATGGCTTTGCCTGCGGCGGTTTTTATCAAGAAATACAGTTATAAGGTCGGCGTGCTGATCGGAATGGGTTTGTATGCTTTTGGGGCCTTGCTTTTTTACCCTGCTGCTGCATGGGAAAGCTATTTCTTTTTCCTTTTGGCATTGTACATCCTGACATTTGGTTTGGCATTTTTGGAAACTACAGCCAATCCATATATCCTTTCTATGGGACCTGAGGAGACGGCTACGCAAAGACTGAATCTCGCTCAGGCTTTCAATCCCATGGGAGCTTTGGCAGGATTGTTTGTCGCAAAAGAATTTATCCTCAACGCCCTTCAATCCAACAATACCGATGCTTCAGGTAATATCATTTATGATACTTTGGATGAATCTGCAAAGGCGATTGTCCGGACAAATGACCTGATGGTCATCCGAAATCCTTATGTGATGTTGGGGTTGGTTGTAATCATATTAGGCTTGGTCATTGCTTTTGCTAACATGCCGGAAAACAAAACCACCAATGGCAAACTGGATTTTTGGCCTTCAATGAAAAGATTGTTTGGACAACCAAAGTTTGTCGAAGGTGTGATTGCCCAGATGTTTTATGTTGGTGCGCAGATTATGGTATGGACCTATATCTACCAATACGCCGAATCCATAGGCATCGACAATGCTTATGCTGTGAATTATGCATATGCTGCGCTGATCCTGTTTTTGGTCGGAAGGTGGATCTGTACATTTTTGTTCAGGTACTTCCCTCCCGCCCGATTGCTGTTTTACTTTTCCATTTTGGCCGGATTGTTCACTTTGGGGGCCATCTTTATTCAGGGGATTTATGGGCTTTATTCTTTGGTGGGGATTTCATTTGCCATGTCGCTGATGTTCCCGACGATCTATGGGATTGCTTTGGAAGGGTTGGGAGAAGATGGGAAATACGGTGCGGCTTTCCTTGTGATGGCGATAGTGGGCGGTGCCATCATGCCGACGCTACAGGGAGTAATATTGGATATTGGTGGAACAGGCTACAATGACACGCTGATTTTGGGAGTTCCTGAAGTCAATTTCTCTTTTGTATTACCTTTGGTTTGTTTTTTGGTGGTGGGGATTTTTGGGTTTAGAAGAAAGTAAAAAATATTTTCTCGCCAAGGCGCTAAAGCTCAAAGGTATCCAAGTCGGATGGCTTCTTGCCGTCAGACTTTCCTGCTATCCTGCTTCTCCTAAAGCTACATTCAATTCTCCCGCAAAGTCTCAAAGGCGCAAAGAAAAGTTGAGAATACTTCCCAAGAAAATAAATCACAGTTCTCAAACTTGATGCGTCAAGAATTGCGGTTTTCCTTTTTCTCAATTTTTTCAATATTTTGGAAGATTATTTGTTTTTCCATGGAAGATAAAACCACAACTTGGACTTTGTTTGGAAGGATTTCCTTCCGTTTCGCATTTGTATATTACCTCTTTTATTTCAATCCTCTCAACCTCGTTGGATCAATTCCAGGCTTGTATTTTTTGGTTGAAGCAGTCAATTATCCCATTGACCTCTTTGTCCATTGGTTCAATGACCATGTCCTCCACATCAGGGAAGAATTGGTTCCCATGGGTGGAAGCGGTGATACGAGTTACGGTTGGGCACAATTGTATTCTTATCTCTTTTTGGCTGCGATCGCTGCATTGATATGGTCTGTCTTTGATAGAAAAAAGGCTTCATACCCCAACTTCCATTATTGGCTGTGCATCCTGTTGCGTTATAGTTTGGCAGGTACAGCTTTTATTTATGGGATTTTGAAAGTATTTGCCATGCAGATGTACTTTCCCAACCTCAGCCAATTGGCAACTCCTATGGGGGATTATTTGCCAATGCGTTTTTCTTGGATGTTTATTGGTTACAGTACGCCTTATCAGATGTTTTCCGGCTTTGCTGAGGTAATGGTTGCATTGCTTTTGGTGTGGAGAAGGACAGCGCTTTTGGGAGCTTTGTTGGCTATCGGTGTATTTGCCAATGTCGCCATGCTAAACCTCGCCTATGACATTCCTGTCAAGATTTATTCCCTGAATCTTTTGGTAGCATCTATATTTTTGGCTTGGCAAGAAAGGTCAAGGCTGTTTGGTTTCTTCCTTCAAAATCAGACTGTCCAACCTTCTGTATTGTATGAAAAATACTTTTCAAAGAAATGGCAGCGAATCGGAAGGATCGTCCTGAAGGCGGTTTTTATCGCGATGAGTTTCGGGTTTGGCACTTACAACTATTACCAATATTACCTTGAATTTCACAGGAACAATTCCAAAATCCTGGAACCCATCCAACCTGGCATGTACCATGTGGAATTATTTGTGAAAAACGGAGACACCATTCCTGAAAGCCTCGCTGATACACTGAGGTGGCGGGATGTCATTTTTGATTACAACGGGTCAGGAAGTCTTTCCGCACAGGATTCAAGTCTGAGAATGCGCTATGGAAGGGCTTATTTCAGTTACTTACCTGATAGCTTGGGAAATCAATTGGAATGGCGTTTGGCAAGTTGGGACAGTTTGCCTGTGGTAAGTTTTAAAATGGAAATCCCGGAACAAGATCGAATAATTTTGACAGGCAAGAAGCAGGAAGATTCCCTGCATGTGGTTTTGAAAAAACTCAACCGCCACTTCCCGCTGACCGAAAGGCAGTTTCATTGGGTCAGCGAAGCGAATCGATAAATAATAATAAGATTTATTTTTTTTCATATAGGGGTAAAAGGCGTTTCAGTTTTCTTTTTTAAAAG
>NZ_CDSBKL010000372.1:0-3905 GCF_977115555.1 Aquiflexum sp. | reverse complement strand
GAAGTTCGAAGTTCGAAGGTTTCAAAAGGAAAAAGCCTCTCCTTGTCATATCGACCAGAGGGAGATATCTTTTGAAGGGATCTTATTTTAATTTTTTAAGACTTCTCCTACGTCGAAGTGACAAGGCAAAGGTTTCTAAATACTTTGACTTTCAAGCGAAATAGACGCTAAACCATTATAAAAGTGAAAAAAAACCAACCTTGTCATATCAACCAGAGGGAGGTCTCTTTTGAAGTACGAAGTTGGAGGTTGGAAGTACGACTGAAAGCGAAGGTATTTTTTACTCGAAAAGGCATCCATCAAATACCTTATCCTAAACCCGGCATTTTTTTATATCTTGATTGCCTTCAATAGCCACCAATAATCAAATGAAAAAACTCATATTCTGCCTGCTCTTTCTTGGAACCTTCAATCTTTTTGCACAGGACTTCAAAGAAATCAACAACACACTCAAATACAGAAATATAGGTCCCTTTCGGGGTGGAAGGTCAGTCACCTCTTCAGGTGTAGTCAGCGATCCGCTCACCTATTATATGGGAACTACCGGTGGTGGTGTCTGGAAAACAGAAGATGCCGGGCAGCATTGGAACAATATCTCTGATGGATTTTTTACAACAGGTTCGGTGGGGGCTATAGCGGTCTCGGAATCCAATCCAAAAATTGTCTATGTTGGCATGGGCGAGCATGCCCCACGTGGCGTGATGACCTCTTATGGCGACGGAGTCTATAAATCCACTGATGCCGGAAAGACATGGAAAAAGCTAGGATTGGAAAAAACAGAACATATCTCCAGAATCGTCATTCACCCTTCCAATCCTGACATCGTCTTTGTGGCTGCGCAAGGGGCGCTGAATGTACCCAACGAGGACCGTGGTGTCTACAAATCCACCAATGGCGGTGAAAGCTGGGAAAAGGTGCTTTATGTCGATAACAAATCCGGAGCTGTGGAACTGTCCATGGACATGAATTATCCCGAAATATTGTACGCCGCCATGTGGGAACACCAGCGTCTTCCATGGAAAGTCATCAGTGGCGGTCCTGGAAGTGGCTTGTACAAATCCACTGATTCCGGCAAAACCTGGAAACAACTTTCCAACGGACTTCCAAAAGAAAAAGGCAAAATGGCCATTGCGGTTTCGCGTGCCAATTCAGAAAAGGTATATGCTTTGATAGAAAGTGATTCTGAAAAAGGCCAAGGTGGCCTCTTTGTATCCGAAAACGGCGGCATAGACTGGTCCAAGGTCAGCAGTGACAACAGACTGGTACAACGTGCATGGTATTATATAGAGGTTTTTGCTGATCCCCAAGATGAACATACAGTGTATGTCCACAGCGCTCCTGCCCTCCGGTCGATTGATGGTGGCAAAACATGGGAGAATATTGACGGTGCCCATGGAGATTACCATGATCTCTGGATCAATCCCAAAAACTCTAAAAATATGGTCATGGCAGATGACGGTGGGGCATCTATCTCCTATAATGGCGGCAAAACATGGTCCACACAATCCAATATGCCAACCGCCCAGATCTACCGGATCAATACAGACAACCAAAACCCCTACCGCATCTACGGTGGACAGCAAGACAATACCTCTCTGGTCATCAATAGCATGGCTTTGGGAAGAGGGGGCATCACTCAGGAACATTGGAACTATTCCGCGGGAGGAGAAAGTGCTTTTTTGGCATTCAATCCTGATGATCCAAGGTACGTCTTGGGAGGAAGTTATCTCGGAACTATCGAAGTACTTGACCACAAAACCATGGGAAGTACCAATATCATGATCGCCCCCATCTTTTACCTAGGTAGGGATGCAAGCGATATGAAGTACAGGTTCAACTGGAATGCCCCGATCATTTGGTCGCAGCATGAACCTGACACATATTACCACGGCTCACAATATGTCTTGAAAACAAAAGACATGGGACTGAGTTGGGAAGTAGTTTCGCCAGATCTGACCAGAAATGAGAAAGAAAAACAGGGAAAAGGCGGAGGTCCCTATACCAATGAAGCGGTAGGAGCTGAGAATTACGGCACGCTCAGCTACATCATGGAATCTCCCCATGAAAAAGGCCATATCTGGACAGGAAGTGATGATGGTTTGGTACACCTGACCCGCGATAATGGAAAGACCTGGACCAACGTGACGCCAAAAGGCTTAACCGAATGCCTTGTCAATGCCATTGAAGTATCTCCACATGATCCTGCAACAGCCTATATCGCCACCACCCGCTACAAATTCAATGACTATACCCCTGCGATTTACAAGACAAGCGACTACGGAAAAACCTGGACCAATATCAGCAAAGGCATCCCCTATGGCGCATTTACCAGGGTAGTGAGGGAAGACAGCAAGGTAAAAGGATTGCTCTATGCAGGTACAGAAACGGGGATGTACATTTCCCGAAATGCAGGCGCAAGCTGGGAAGCTTTCCAGTTAAATTTACCGGTGACGCCGATCACCGATCTGAAAGTTGCCCACAATGACCTGATCGTGGCTACCTCGGGGCGCTCCTTTTGGATCTTGGATGACCTCAACCTTGTCCGTGAAATCAAAGCTTCTGTGGATAAACCGCTCTTGTATAATCCCGATGAGGCGATGTTGGGCAGCTGGTCTTCCCCATTGAATGGCAACAGCGAGGAATTCAAAGGAACAAATCCATTGGCTGGTGTGAATCCCGCCAATGGTGTTGTCATCTACTACCATCTCCCGGAATCTGTAAACGACTCCACGCTATTGACTCTTGAAATCAGAGATGAAAAAGGGGAATTGGTAAGGGCATTTTCCAGTAAAAAAGATCCCAAATTCATTAAGTATGATGGTGGCCCCTCCCCTGAACCTGTTTTGACTGTCAAAAAAGGAGTGAACAGATTTGTATGGAATATGCGCTATCCCACCATGCAGGGAGTCCCCTCTGCCTATCTGGAAGCGAGTTTTTCGGGACACAAAGCCATTCCGGGCAACTACATCCTGCAGCTGAAGTCTGCTTTGGGTGAAAGTACTGCCACTGCCAAGATTGTGGATAACCCTGATTTTGGGCTTGGGGCTGAAGATTATCAGGAATACCATGCCTTTATGTCCAAGATGGAATCTGAGCTGACGGCCATGCACAAGATGATCAACGATGCCATGGCTTATCAGATCCAATTGAAATCCCTATTGGTTAAAATCAAAGAAGAAGAATCCAAAAAAGAACTATATACCTCAGGAACTAGCCTGCTGAAAGAAATGCAGGCATGGGATGAGGACATGGTGCAGCGCAAGTCCAAAGCCTATGACGATGTGGAGAATTTTCCCAATAAATTCACTGCCAATTACCTCTACCTGATCAATCAGACTGAAAGTTCGATCCCAAGGGTAACCAAAGGATCCAAAGACCGCCTCGACGAACTGACCAAAGAATGGGAAATCCTCAAAGGCCGTGGAGAAAACCTGCTGAATACGGCTGTTCCTGCCTTTAACAAAGCTCTACAGGAAGCTGGAATCGGGGTGTTGTATGGGAGGTAAAGGGATTGGAGGATTCTAGAATTGGAAAATTGAAAGATTTGAAAATTGAAAAGTTGGAATGTTAAAATTTGAAAGGTTGGTGGGTTGAAGGGTACTAAGTACTATGAACCAAGTACGAAGTAAGGTGGTCTAAGAGGAAAAAGGTTAAAGATGAAATTAACCTGTCCTTGTCATATCGACCAGAGGGAGATATCTTTTTAAATTAAGTTAGACTTCTTCTCCTCACTGCCCGGTTCTCCATCCTAAATCTGAGGTACGAAGATGAAGTATCTCATAAATCAGAGACCCTTCGCTCCACTCAGGGTGACGTTCCCTTAACAAAGGGGGGAGAAGTCGGGAGTACCATATTAATAAGTTAGGGAAAATCTATTTCTTTGCTTTTTCATCTCGAATAAAGCA
>NZ_CDSBKL010000371.1:0-3912 GCF_977115555.1 Aquiflexum sp. | reverse complement strand
GAAATGCTTTTAAGCAAATCCTAAAATCTCTAATTTCTACTTTTGAAAACTACCATTTAGAAAAGTTATTTTATGGTCAAGAATTTCAAATCTTGGTATATCATTAAAGATTTGTCAATAAATCCCAATAATTCAACACTCAAATGTTATTTCGATAAAATTCAATAATTGTTTTTAAAGATAATGTAAAAAAATTCACTTTTATTTAAAATAATTTTAATAAATGGTTCGGTTTGTTAATTTTGACCCGCTACAAAGCAAAAGGCTTTGAAAAACACACCTTGTAGGATGTTGAAACTGGCAGACATGCCCTCCTGTCTCGGGGGTGGAGTACCTGATTCTTTTCAGGAATGGACAAAGCACACAAAGAGCTCTTTTGTTGCCTAACTTCTCCGTGGAGGTTCGAATCCTTCTCCTACAGCTATATTTATATTTGGGTTATAATTATCTATTGAAACAATCGGAAATGGTTAGCCAAATCTGATTGTTTCTTTTTTTTTGATATTTGGCCGTATTCCAGATAGCCTTTGAAATGGGATTGTAACTATCCTGATTTGTGTCGGGTTTTAATTTTCTTTTCGAATTTCAAGTTTTTCCATATTAACCTGAGATCTTTCATCATTGACTTTTGTCGCCTAGGTTGAAATCAAAATCTAATTTGTTAACCTTCAATTTTTCAATGCTTTTGTATTACTTTTAAAAACGGATTCAGGTCTATGGAAGAAAATCAACAAAAAATTCCTTTGAAGGGAAAAAAAAGAAATAAATACTTACGATTTGCAGGTATAGTTATCTTGGTGTTGCTTTCGCTTCAATTGATTTTTTATTTTGGTTCTGATCTTTTTTTACGCAACTATTTAAAGGAGAAAGTTAATGTTGCTTCGGGAAATAAATATGAAATTGATTTTGAGGAGTTTCATATTCTCTTTTTACAAAGAGGAATCACCTTCCAAGGATTAAAACTCAATCCTGTTGAGGGTCAGTCAGTAGAGTTTGGAGATAAACCATATTTTCGTTTCTCAATACCTGCCATAAACATTACGGGACTCAATTACCGGTTTTTCAGAAAAGAATTTATCATTGGCACCATTGAGCTCGTAAGTCCCGAGGTCGATTTTAAGTTGGGTCAAAAGGATACTACTGAAATCTCAAAGCCCTCTGTTTCTCCTATTTTAATCCTTCAGGAAGAAATCAAGAAGTCTTTTTTGGGTTCTCAAGTCAAAGAAATACGGATCGAAAGACTTAAAATCGATGATGCAGATTTGCTGTTGAAAAATTTCATTTCCCAAAAAGCCATAAAGGCAGAAAACACGAGACTTTTATTGGAAGATATTCAGCTTTTGCAACCAAGAGTACCTGAGACGCCATTCAATGCAAAAGGATTTTCATTTGGGTTTGATAATTTTGAAGTGTTATTGGCTGATAGTATCCATACAGTTCAGGCCGAATCTGTCAATGTATCTTCGCTCGAACAGTATATCAATGCCAAAGAAGTCAAAATAATTCCTGATTTCAGTAAAGAGTCCCAAACCTATTTTCAGCTTGATTTGGATGAACTTCTCCTAAAAGATGCTGATATCAACAGGGTATTCTATACTTCTGAGGTTGATGTAGGCCAGTTGAAAATCGAAAATCCAGAGTTTAACTTGTTCACAGGCGAAATTCTGAAGAAAGACCGTGGTTCAGAACCTTTTGATTTATATAATTTAATTGATGGGATTTTGAATTCAATTCAAATTTCGGACTTTGAAATTGTAGAAGGAAAATTTGGAAAACGATTGGCAGATTCGAGGGATACTTACATCATTAGGACTGACCGGATTGATTTCAAAATGGACGACTTTTATGTTGGTCCTGATGAATCTAAAAAGAAAGACCAGTTTTTTTATGCAGAGAATGCTTCGGTGGAAGTCCATCAGGTAGAATTTACCCTGAATGACAGCATCCACATCATGCATGGGGATTTTGTTAGGCTTTCTTCTTTTGATGACAGGATTGAGATTGATGGATTCAAACTTTTTCCTATCGAGGGACTTGAATTTGATGGTAAAAAATCCCATTTAGACATCGGGGTTTCAGGATTGGTCATCACTGAAGCCAATCTCAAAAAAGTTTATAATCAAGGGATAGTGGATTTGAAGGAAGTAATCCTTGACAGGCCCGAAATTCTCCTAAAGAATATTAAGGGTGGTAAAAAAGATGAATCTAAATTGGACCTCAACGAGATTTACAGTGAGTATCTCAACGGAATTTATGTCCAACGGTTTGAAATCCGCGAAGGCTCACTTACTCTGGATAATAGGATAAGAATCAGGCAAGACAGTCTTTCCTTTGGAAAAATCAACCTTGTTTTGGAAAATTTTCAACTCGATGAAAAGACTGAAAAAGCAGATTCCAAAGGGATCTTTTTGGCTGAGAATCTTCAGCTAGAAATTCAGGATTATGGGCTTAAACTAGCCGATAACCTTCATATATTCAAAGCTGACAGAATTTTTATTGATACTAAGGAATATGTAATAGAAATTGACGGTTTTGCCATCCGTCCACTTTATCAGACTCAGATTCAACAGAACTTAGACAAATATGGCAAAAGCACTACGCTTGATATTTATGTACCAAAATTTTTTGCAAAAGGAGTGGATATCCCTGGAGCATATTTTGAGGGAATTCTAAGGATCAATGAGATTTTGGTCCCATCACCCGATATAAATCTCTACCGCTACAAACCCAAAATTAAGGATGGTACAGAAACTGGAATGCAAAGGGGAGAAATTTTGGATTTGGTGACTAATTATTTTTCTGAAATCCGGGTGGACTCTATAAACGTGAATCGCGCCAAGCTAAATTATCAGAATTTTGTAAATGACAAAAACAGGAACTTTTCCGAAGATAATGTTACTATTTCGGTCAAAAATTTCTTCGTCAATGAGGCTTCAACTTCTAAAGAAGTAAACTCATTTTTTTCGGATGAGCTTGATCTAAATTTAAGTGATTATGTCTTTAATATAGGTAACGGAAAATATACCATTCAGGCTGACGGAATCAATTTCAATACCTCAAGTAAAGAAATCATTACAAGAAATGTCAGGTTAAGTCCAAACAGTTCCTTTTCTGATAAGACCAAGGTTTCTGCCAATATTCCTATTCTTTCATTTAGGGGAGTAGATTTAGAGGCATTTCTTTTTGACAATACACTTAGCTTGGAGAAATTAGGATTAATCGGCTCCACTGTTTCTTTGGTTATTGACAATGACTGGAGAGCGGAGACAGAACAGACCGTTAGAAGAAAGGCTAAGAGGGAAAAAAACCTCCCAAAAAACATAAGTAATGTGGTTATTGATACCATAGAGACAGTCGACGCTAAATTTAGTTTGGGGTTCAAAGAAGCTGGAACCCAAAGGGAGTTGATCAATACACAAATTAATTTGAGTGTTTTTGATTTTTTGCTAGATTCAGCAAACATGCAAAAAGCCGAAATCGCAGGTTTTTTTGATGGAATTGCTTTGGAATTGGATGAGTTTTGGCTGACACTGAATGACAGTGTCCATCAGGTAACGTTTTCAAAGGTCGAGTTTGACACCAAGTATGAAGGGGTTTTAGTAAATGGTTTTAGGATTATTCCTAGAGATTTGGGAGGTAAACCCGGATTTCCCGTTTTTTCCGGACACATTCCTACCATATTGGTCAAGCTAAATTCTTTGGAAGATTTACAGTCAAGCAAGGACCTTTGGCTTACCCAATTGAAATTGTATAAGCCTGATATGGAAGTGTTTCTAGATGAGGTCAAAACACCTAAAAAGGAAAAACAACCTAAAGAACCAGGCAAGGAATTATTTGAATTTTTTCTGGTAGATGACTTTGAAATCGTGGAGGGGAATTTTTCTGTTTTTGGTAAAGACGGATCCAAAAAAC
>NZ_CDSBKL010000370.1:0-3962 GCF_977115555.1 Aquiflexum sp. | reverse complement strand
AATTAGTTTGATAAGTTGTTTAATTTTCTATTGAAGAATAATTGTTGCAAAAGAATAAATGGGAAATTAGCAAAATAAAATAAGGGGATGAAAAAAATTTTCATCCCCTTTGAAATCTTGAATTTTGGCCAAATTAAGGCCCTGTAAATAACTTCAGGATGTCATTTCCTATGGCAAAAACCATCAGCGCAAGGAGAAGGACCATCCCGACTTTCTGTGCATTTTCCAAAAACTTGTCAGAAGGTGCCTGACCTGAAACCATTTCGTATAGTAGAAACATCACATGGCCACCATCGAGTGCGGGAATAGGAAGGAGGTTCATAAATGCGAGGATCATAGAAATCAAGCCGGTAATACTCCAGAATTTGACCCAATCCCAACTGTTTCCATAAATTTTAGCCATCCCGATAGGACCACTTACGTTTTTTGCAGAAACTTCTCCTGTAAACATTTTTCCAAGAGCCTTGGCATTGACAATTACAACTCCAAATGCACGCTGAGTACCTTTGGTAATAGATTCTGCCAACCCGTATTTTTTGACCACAGGATCAAGCAAAGGATTCACAGAAAAGCCAATGGTACCTTCGTCTGATATTTGGGCTACTTTTTCTATGGTCGTTCCATTTCTTTCAACAATTATTGTGGCTTCCTTTCCTTTCAGTTCGGCAAGAGAATTCTGTAAGTCATTGAAATAAGCGATCCGAGATTCATTCACTCCAACAATTTTATCGCCGGATTGTAAGCCTATTTTCTCAGCGGTGCTTTCAGGAGAAACTTCCTTCACTTCAAATGGAACCCTGATATTGATGAAGCTTGACATGGCTTCCTCGCTGTTGAAAGAATTGATAAACCCTCTTGGGATTTCGATTTTTAGGATTTCTCCCCCTCTATCGACTGTATAAAAACCTCCACTGCTTAATAAAGCTTCTCCCCCACTCAGTTCATTGATGCTTTCGTATGGTAAGCCATTGATGTCCAGTATTTTGTCCCCATCCTGAAATCCAATCTGCTGTCCGATTTCAAGTGCAACTATTCCATTCTGAATAACTTGATCGCGTGAATAATAGGTTTCACCTCTTTGGTGTACCAAAACCACAAAAATTATGATACCAGTAATCACATTGACAATGATACCACCAAGCATGACAATCAACCTCTGCCAAGCCGGTTTTGATCTGAATTCCCAAGGCTGAGGTTCGGAAGATAGCATTTCTGTATCCATGGACTCATCGACCATTCCGGAGATTTTGACAAAACCTCCCAAAGGAATCGCACCGATGGAATATTCTGTTTCTCCCCATTGGAAGCCGATGATTTTTGGAGGAAATCCTATAGAGAATTTCTCCACCCTCATTCCAAACATTTTTGCGGTAAGCAAGTGACCTAACTCATGCAGGCCTACTAAAATTGACAAACCCAAAATCAATTGGGCTACCATAATCAGTGTATCCATTATACTTTACTCTTTATTAATTCTTCAGTGATGATACGAGACATTTTGTCCGTATTTACATAATCTTCCAATGTTGGTTTTCTTACGAAATCAGCTTTCACCATGGCCTCAGCAATAATGTCAGACATTTCAAGAAATCCGATTTCCTCCCTCAAAAATGCAGCCACAACGATTTCATTGGCGGCATTTAAAATACAAGGTGCATTCCCTCCTTTTTCAAGTGCTTCAAAAGCCAAACCTAAATTCCGGAAAGTTTGGATATCGGGTTGCTCGAAAGTCAGGTTTGGGTATTTGGCAAAATCAAACCTCGGGAAGTCTGCCTTTAACCTATCAGGGTAACTCAAAGCAAACTGAATAGGAATACGCATATCAGGCAATCCAAGTTGTGCTTTGATGCTTCCGTCTTCAAATTGAATCAAAGAATGGATGATAGATTGAGGATGAACCACCACTTCAATCTGATCTTTGGACAATCCAAACAACCATTTGGCTTCGATTACTTCAAGACCTTTGTTCATCAGCGAAGCAGAATCTATGGTAATCTTTGCTCCCATATCCCAATTGGGGTGCTTGAGCGCTTGGGCCTTTGTTACTGTTTCCAAATAAGACCTGTCTTTTCCTCTGAAAGGTCCTCCTGAAGCAGTAAGTATGATTTTCTCAATCGGATTGTGAAACTCTCCTACCAAACATTGAAAAATCGCAGAATGTTCTGAATCAACGGGATAAATGTTCACCCCCTTTTCACGGGCTAATTTGGTAACCAATTCACCGGCAACCACTAAGGTTTCTTTATTGGCTAGGGCAATCGCTTTTCCGGCCTCAATGGCTTTCATGGTAGGAATCAGTCCCGAATATCCGACAAGTGCCGTCAACACAATATCTATAGACTCCATGGTAACCACATCCGCTAAGGCTTTTTCCCCTGCAAAAACTTTGATCCCCAAAGGAAGTAAAATATCCCTTACCTTTTCGTAAAGCGAATCATTGGAGATCACCACACAATTGGGCTGAAACTCAATGGCCTGATTGATCAATAAATCAGCGTTATTTTGGGCAGTCAGGACTTCAACTTGAAATTTTTCGGTATGAGATCTGATGACCTCGAGGGTCTGGGTTCCTATGCTCCCTGTCGAGCCAAGTATGGCAACATTCTTTTTTCCTGACATTAATTCAATTTGCATGATCAAGGGACAAAGTCTATCTGTCTGATAAATTCCCTTTAAGACATGACAAAATTACAAGGTTAAAGGACTTTTCCTCCAAATTTTTCAGTCTTTTTGAAAAGGGTTAATTTTGGCACATTAATAGGTATGAAAACCTATTGGTGTAAAAAAGAACAAACCCGAAATTTCAGTAACTCGTTATGGAGAATATGATGAAAAATGTAAAGACAATTCTTTTGGCCTTTTCGGCAGGTCTGATGGGCGCTTGGGCTTTTCAGGAATTCGGCCCAATTGATAAATTTCAACAGTTTGAAACTGTAGAAAGTCCAATTAGACCAAATTATAATGTTAATTATACTTCTGAGTCAGCTCCAAATAATAACACTCCTATATCATTTGTAGATGCCTCTGAAAAAAGCACCCCTTCAGTTGTCTTCATAAAAAACTTTTCAGGAACAGACCAAAGGCGCTATAGCATGTTCGATTATTTTTTTGGAACCGAACCAACCCAAAGAGTCAGTACAGGATCCGGTGTAATCATCAGCGCTGATGGTTATATCATCACCAACAACCACGTCATTGATAGGGCTGAAACCATTGAAGTTGTTCATCAAAAAAGAACATACTCTGCGAGATTGATCGGAACGGATAAGAACACAGACATTGCTGTTTTGAAAGTAGAAGCTACAAACCTGCCTGCCATTCAACTAGGAAGTAGCCGCTCCCTTAAAATAGGAGAATGGGTGATCGCAGTCGGTAATCCTTTTAACCTGACATCCACTGTTACAGCAGGAATTGTCTCAGCCAAAGAAAGACAGATCAATATCTTGGGAGGAGAGTTTCCTTTGGAGTCCTTTATCCAGACAGATGCGCCCATCAATCCAGGCAATTCAGGAGGAGCTTTGGTCAATATTAACGGTGAATTGGTCGGTATCAATACTGCGATTCTTTCTAGGACAGGATCTTATACAGGATATGGTTTTGCTGTTCCTGTAGACATCGCGATGAAAATCGCCAATGACCTGATCAAATATGGGGAAGTACAGAAAGCCATTCCAGGATTGGAAGTGGTGGAAATCACCCCAGAACTTGCCGAAGACATGAAATTGCCTTCATTGGATGGGGTCATAGTGACACATGTAGTTCGGGATGGTGCTGCAGAAAAATCAGGTATGCAAAAGAATGATGTCATCACTTGGATAGAAAATATTGACATTACCGGAAAAGGAAGCTTTGAAGAAGTGTTGTCTTATTACAAACCGGGAGACAAAGTAAGGGTTCAGTTTAAGCGAAGCAATGAGTTAAAGACGGCTACATTGACCCTCCAAAATCTGGAAGGAACCACC